>CAYSXF010000767.1:0-2951 GCA_964434815.1 uncultured Lentisphaeraceae bacterium | reverse complement strand
CAGGGTCTTGTTTTCCAAAGGCATAACCCGTTATCGTTGCGCGACATGACTTTTCCCTAGACATCAAAGCCGGTTTTTGCTTTGCTTACGGTGGCATGAAAGCAAAAGAAGGCGATACAGGCAAGGGCCGGGGCCGAGAGGTATCCGGCGAGGGGGCATTGACCGTCCGGCCGCTCAGGCGCGGAGAGGCCTCGCGCTTCAACAAGCTTATCGGAGAGCGGCACTACCTCGGCAAGGCGAAGAGCGTGGGCGACTTCCTGATGCAGGTCGCGGAGCGCGACGGCGAATGGGTCGGGCTGCTGGTCTGGGGGCCCGCCAGTTTGAAGCTGAAGGACAGGGACAACTGGATCAGGTGGAACCCGGCGCTGCGCGCCGAGCGGCTGAAGCTGGTTGCGCAGAACAGGCGCTTCCTGCTGCTGAAGGGCCGGGGCGAGGAACCGAACCTCGCGTCGCGGACGCTCGCGGCGTCGGTGCGGGCCCTGCCCGCGCAGTGGGAGGAACGCTTCGGCTACGAGCCGGTGCTGGCCGAGAGCTTCACCGACCCTGAGTTGTTCGAAGGCACGTGTTACCGGGCCTGCGGCTGGGAGCCCGCCGGGATGAGCGCGGGCTTCAGCCGCCACCGCGCCGACTTCTACGTCCCGAACGGGCGGCCGAAAAAACTGTGGCTCCGGCCGCTTCGGCCGGACGCGCGGGATATCCTTTGCGGCGGACCCCTGCCTGCGGAATGCGCGGCGGCCCTGACGCCCGCCACCTCCGGCGTGATGCCCCTGACGCAGCCGCAGACGCGCTCGCTGATGGAGGCCCTGAGATCGGTGAAAGACCCGCGGTCGGCCCACACCCGCTACCGCGTCGGCCCCGTGCTGGCTGTCGTCTCGATGGCGCTGCTCGCCGGGCGCCGCGACATCGCCTCGTTCCACCGCTTCGGCTGGCTGCTGCGCCAGAACCGGCGCGCCCTGCTGGGCCTCCCTTTCAAAAAGGGGAGCCGCAAGATACGGGAGGCTCCGGGCTACCGCGTCTATTACGACCTGCTCGCGCGTCTCGACCTCGACGCCTTCGCCGCGACGCTCTCCGCGTGGCTCGGGGCACAGTCCGGCACCCTGCCCGGCGCGCTGGCCGTGGACGGGAAGATGATCCGCGACTGCGCCGGCGTCGTCACGCTCGCCGAACACGGCGACGGCGCGCCGGTCGCCATGGCCGTCATGAGCCAGAAGGAGGGCGAGGGGGAAAGGTGCGAGATGCGCGTCGCGCGACGCCTGATCGCGCGGGCCGGCGACCTCGCCGACCGCGTGGTCACCGGCGACGCGCTGCACGCCCAGCGCGAGACCGCCGCCGCCATCGTCGGCGCGGGCGGCGACTATCTGCTCCAGGTCAAGGCCAACCAGCCCTCGCTGCTGAAGGCCGCCGAAGACGCTTTCAAGGGGGACGTCCCCCTTTTGCCCGGAGGGAGTGCGGGCACGGCAGGCTCGAAAGCCGCGGCCTCATGGTCAGGTCCGCCGAGCCAGACGCCATAGGCTTCCCTTTCGCGAGGTCCTTCGTCTGCGTCGAGTCCGGGCGCGGCACGAAACGCGACCCCGGCAGCCCGGAGCGCCGCCTCTTCGTCGCCAGCCTGGAGCCCGGGGAAAGGGCCGAAGCCCAATGGCTCGCGCTCGTCCGGGGCCAATGGCACATCGAGAACAAACTGCACTGGCGCAAGGACGCCTGCTGGGGAGAGGACAGGACCCGCAGCCGCAACCCCAACATCGTCGGCGCGCTGGCCCTTCTGCGCAACGCCTTGCAGGCGGTCTTCGTCGCCCACCTTGACACCTATGGCTCCATGCCCGCCTTCTTCGAGGCGTGTGCGGCCGATACGGACTTCAACCTCCGCCTTGTCCGCAAGAAGTTATGAGGTCAAAACAAAAGACCCTGGGGCTGACTGGCAATAGTTAGTTACTTGGACTTTACACGCACTTCGTAAGGGACTCCCGCCGTTTATGGAGCAACTGTGTTTTGCGGCATACCGCAAAACACAGTTGCTTCAAACTCGTTCTCAAAGAGACACCAGCAATGAACACGCGATTTGGCCCGACATTCACATACCACGCGCCCTCCCCCCATTACTGGGCTTTGGTTTTGAACGTGAGCAGATAGGGAACGGCGGAATGGCCCTGAGCGTCTTTGAAGTTGGTGAATTTCTGGCTGTTGAGCCAGTAGCCGTAGGTCTTTCCTGGTTCGAGTTTCACTTTGATCACCCAGGTCTTGCGGTCGGCCTCGTATTTCGGCTCACCGACGATGGCGGGCGTTGAGTTCTGCCACGCGCTGGACGGACTCCATGATTTATCCGTCATCTCCTTGCTGAAGGTGACCCGGATTTCCACCACGCCGGGCAAAACGTCTTTACTACCCGCCTCCGGCACAGTTCTAACAACTACCGGTGCAGCGGATTCAATGTCCTGAGCCCGGCTGAATTGCCCCAGCGCGCACAATGCGGCAGTAATGATGGCTAGTGTTCTGGTCTTCATGTTTTGTCCTCTCTACTTTTGTTTGGTTTGAAAAATCAACAGATAGGGAACCGCCGGGTGTCCGGATTTGTCTGTGAAGTTCCTGAAGCCTTCGCTGTTCAACCAGAAGGCGTAGGTGTGTCCGGCATCCAAATTCGCCTTCAATACACATGTGCGCGAATCGGACTCGTAATGCGGCAACCCGACGAAGGCCGACAGTGAATTGGACCAAGCATCACACCAACTCCACGAGCCGCCAGCCATCGGCTTGCTGAACCGCACGCGGATTTCCTTTTCTCCCGGCTCCACATCCCGCACGCCGGATGCGGGGAACGTTTCAACAACGACGGGCGGTTGTCCTGCCAAAACCAAATCACCTTCAGTCGCTGTGCTTGTTTGTAGCGCTGTGGCGGCGGGCGCGGGCTTGGCGACGGCGGCGGCGTTCGTCGCGCCGCCCTGCACCAGCTTGTAGCG
>CAYSXF010000766.1:0-2955 GCA_964434815.1 uncultured Lentisphaeraceae bacterium | reverse complement strand
AACCGTCCACTTATGCCAACTACAAAGTGTCTACTTTTGATTTCACCCCGACAACAGGATTAGGCGTGCTTGACAGCCTACCCTTCTTCTGGCAATGTTTTTTTATGAATGGTCGTTTTTCACTTTTGACCGTCTACGCGGCTACCGGGTTTCTGGTCTCCGCCACCGTCTCGCTGGCGCAGGACCAGCTCCCCAATCAACGGCTGATCACGCTGAACGAAAAATTGAAACGCCCGGATGCCTTGTGGCCCCGTGGCGACGGCCACGCGGTGATCGGAGAACCGGGCGGCCCGCTGAGCCAGAAAGGCTATCACGAGCCGGGCGGCAGTTTCACGCCGTCGCCGGGGAGCTTTGGCTTCTCGGTTTGGGTCAAGGACGACCGGGACGCGGTCATCGCCACGAGCGACACGATCCCGATGGACAAGATTCAGGAGCAATACGTCTTCACCGAGGGAGCGAAAATCCCGTCGATCATGGACACGACGCCGCACTACGTTTGCAAGTGGTCCTATGTGGAGGCCGGGCAGTGGCAGCTCGACTTGAAAAGCACATCCGGCAACACGCTCGAACTCGTTTTCCGCAGCGCGGGTCCCGCCGGCGGTCCGTTGGAGACGGTGATTTGGGACAGGGGCCGGCTGCTGCTCAACCGGAGGTGGATCGCCCTTCCCGGCGCCCGGCCGAGCCGGGTCGTGCTCGGCAATGAAGCGACCGGGGACTTGCGCTCGAACAAGCCCGAGGAATCGCCGGCGTTCAGCGACGAGGGCTGGTGCTTTGCGCGATTGGCTGCCAGCCAGCCGGAGACGACGCTGCAGCTCATCGACACCAAGCCCCAGTTCGCAAGCGCGCTGTCGTATCAGCAAACCGTTCCGCAATTCACGTTTCAGGTTCCGGATAAGCGCTTCGAGGAATCACTGAAAGCGCAGGTCGCCACCCTGATGATGGGCTACATCGGCCGGCAGACCGGGCCGGGCGAACCCATCAACTACCCGCTGGCATGGGAGCGCGACGGCGCCTATTCGCTGACGGCGATGGCGAAGTGCGGCCAGCTCCAGACGGCGAGGGAGCTGTCGGTCTATTTCGCTGAGAACGACTATTTCGGTGGTTTTGGCGCCGAGGGCGACGCACCGGGCTCGGCGGCCAACGCCCTCATCGAACTGGCCTACCTGTTCAACGACCCGCACTACTTCCAATGGCTGTGGCCACACATCGTCCGCAAGATGGCGCTCATCGATGAGATGGCGAACGCCAAGGGCGCCCTCTACAAAGAGTATGTCGGCCCGCTCGTCCCGTATTTGACGGCCGACGCCCGCCGGCATCAGCAGATTGCGCAGGCGGGTCAGGACGGTCTGATCGCGGGCAGCATGGACCTGCATTTCCCGACCCTCTATATCACGGCTATCTCGCACCGCGGGCTGATCCAGGCGGCGCGACTCGCGACGACACTCGGCAAGACGTCCGAAGCGGACGGCTGGAACGCCAAGGCCGAAAAACTGCGGGCCGCATGGACGGCCGCATTCGGCGGCAAGAAATACGACGACGAGCGGAATTTCATGATCGCCGTCTGGCCCTCGTGGATCGTGAACAAGGACTTCAAGCCCTTCGTCGATGCGATCGAGGCGCGCCGCACGAGCGAGTGGGAAAACGGGCAGCCGAAGAGACGGCCGCTCTGGACCTACTTCAATGCCTCGCAGGCGCACCAGTGGCTGTTTCTCGAGCGGCCGGAGCGCACGTGGGAAACGCTGAATTATTTCTTCGGCCACCAGTGTGCGCCGGGCCTCTACACCTACTGGGAAGGCAACGGCGAGGAGAACACTTTCAAGCAGTGGGAACACTACCGCGGCTGGCTCAAGCCGCCCTACGTGACGCCGCACTACTGGACCGCTTCCGAAATGCTGCATGTGCAACTCGACATGCTGGCCTACATCGACGAATCAAAAGGCGACTTTGAAATCGTGGTCGGCGGCGGCGTGCCGGTGGCATGGCTAAAGGAAACCGTCTCGGTCAAAAATTACCGTACCAAGGCGGGCGTCATCAGTTGGGAATACCGCAACGGGGAAATCCAGGCCACAGTTTCCGGCGCCGCGAAGCACTGTCCGGTGCGTCCCGGCATCACCTTCCGCCAGAACAACACCAGAATCACCGTCCGTTATGAATAATCCCACCGGTTCCGCCTGACGGCGAGCCTAATTATCGACTCTTCAGTCCACCGTGATGAGGGTGCCGAGGGTTGCAACCCGGATGGTTCCGGTGGCAGCATTCCACCACAGCACAGAACCCCGAACCAACTGGCCATTGATGTAGAGACTCCAGTTTCTAAGGAGTTCCGGGTTAGTGAAACTGCCGATCGTCAGGGGCACGGCGAAGTTCCGGCCCCGAATCGAGGTGCCGGTCAGGTCGATCCGTCCGGTCTGCGTCAGGGTCAAATCGCTGATGGTGCCGCCGCCCGCATCACAGTCGATGCTCAGCGCTCCGAGGGATTCGGTTCCGCCCAAGAGGGTCAGCTTCGCACCGGCTGCCACGCTCACCTGTATGCCGGCCTTTAGCTGTGCGTTGGTCATCCGTCCGTCGGCAATCGAGAATCCGTTGCTGGGCGTGGCGGTGCCGGTGCTGTACCACCATTGAACGCCTCCGTTGAGCGTGGCCGGCGGGATCGGGACGAAGTTGGTGACTGAATGCAGTTTGTCCCACGTCGTACCATCACGGCTGCCGTCGACTGACCACCCCGACAAATAACGGTTAGTGATGACACTCCAATACTGCAGGTCGTAGCCGGTGATCACAGGGGTTCCATCCGCCACCCGCATCACGAGTGACATGGGTGTGCCTGGAAGGAAGGGGCCGGTGTCCGTCGTCCAGCGCGTCGTGGTATTCGTGTCGAACAGGCCGATGTCAGTTCGCGTGGCATACGTCTGTCTCTTATACACATCTGACGCTGCCGACGAATAGAGAGGTGTA
>CAYSXF010000765.1:0-2957 GCA_964434815.1 uncultured Lentisphaeraceae bacterium | reverse complement strand
TCGTCGGCAGCGTCAGATGTGTATAAGAGACAGCCCCTTTGCGACGTAGACACGCCAAGGTTGATCGAAAGCGTCACGTCCTGAACAAGAGGCTCCACGATGTGAAACTCCTTCGGCGAGGTGCCCTTATTGGTCAGCGCGGCCCCCAAGGTGATTCTGACAAGCGTGCGACCCTGTTCTGTGATCGGCTGCACGTCGGCAACGTCGAGCGCGATGGCGTCCTCAGCCCATTGACGCCACATGTGCGACGGCAGACCTTGCGGGGGAGAGACGATGATGATCGCGGCGTCGTCATCGAAGTACGCCTGCATAACTTCTGAGGGGATTAGGATGTCGTTCATCTGTGGGTTCCTTTCTGTGGTGTAGCGTGAGGGTGGGAGAGCGGGGATTTGCGCCGTAGCGCGAGGCTACGCGCGTGCGCGTGCGAGAATGAATTTGTCAGCATCAGTAAGCCGAAGTAAGCCACCGTAAGCCGAAGTAAGCCCAAGAAGTTTGCGGAGACCTCTTGCGCGGCGGAGGTGGCGGTGGTGTGATTTTGTTCTGCACAGGTCACGTCTCATAGTGTGGCAAAAGTGATACACTGAAACGGTGTCGAATGCTGGCGTTACGGGGTGTTTGTGTTGCAGTTTTGCCACATATACCAGTCCTATCTGAACTGCTCCTGAATCCTGACCCTTGATGCCGTCCTAAGAGGTAAGCCCATCTCTTGCCCTGATCGTTGAATCGCATGCTCGACTTCGGCGCAGAGCGTTTCGCTGGATTTGCAACTCGGCTCGAACAAGACGATCAATTCGTCGTGGAGGCAGACCATCGACGAAACATCTGCGCGTTGTATGAGACAGAGGCCCGCCGTTGCGATAACGTCGGCAACAGTTCCCTGAACGACCCAGTTCAGCATTCTTCCTACATGCGGACGCGAACGCTTCGGCAGTGCGATTGTGGTGCCTGCCAACGTCCTGACCGCTCGCGCTGACCTCGCGTCATCCTGCAACCTCGCCTTGAACGACACTAGTTTTTCGGCGTAGTCCCTGATCGCGCCGTCCTGCTGTGCGCTGCCGGGCCATGTGCTGAACTTGTAGCGCGTGTCGGAGCAATACGCCAGCTCGTTGGTCTTGGCCTTCGCCGTCGGCCTGTCCCACCCGGTTGACTGCATCGCGAGCGCGTAGGGATCGAAGTCCTGCGGCAGTTTCAGGAGCGCCTTGATGACTGTCGGGTCGGCTGAAGCTATGTCGCACGAGACGAGCACGCTGCCCTCTGGCGCACCGCTGATGAGCTGATCCATCCGCGTCTGTTTGCTCAACCCTTGGACGTTGGGCTTTGACGCGTACAGGCGGTTTGTCTTCCTGACTTCCCACTGCGGATAGACTCTGCCGCCGTCGAGCCACACGCCTTTCGCGACCAGCGCACGCGCGAACTGCTTATGCACAGTCTCGCCCGTGATCGTTTGCGACTTCAGCTCCTCGATGGGCACGCGTCGCAGTGTCGTCGCGTCTCCTCGCTTCGACGGCACTCCTATGCGGACGTGCATCAACCCTGCGCGCCTCAGTTCCATCAACGCGCCTTTCACCGTCTTCACGGACATATGGGCGAGACGGGCGATGTCTCTAACGCCGATGCACACCGTCTTGCAGTACCCGAACTTGTCGGCCTCGAAAACCGGCAGGGTCAGATAGAGCGCGTAGGCGGACATGGACAGGTCGGGATACATTTTCGCAACGTATCGCGTGATCGCATTCGCCTTCACGCAATCGTAGTCTCTGCGATCACCCATGACGCACCTCCTCGCGCATCTCCGCCAGAAGGTCTGCAACCACCGGAGCCGAATCCAAACCCATACGCGAGACGCACGCGTTGCAGGCGCATGACTTGTCCTCATCGCACGTCAGCGAAGCGCCCTTGTCGCGGTGAGTGAGCGCTCCGCAGTACCTGCATCGATAGATTGGCGAGCCTCGCTTTCGCTGCTCGGGGAGAAGGCGATAGCGACGGCCCCGTGGTTGGTTACGCATGGCGAGCCTCTTTGCTGGCCTCGGCGTTGCCACAATCGGGGCATAGACCGTCGCCCCAGTTGAAAAACATGATTCTGTCGCAGGCCCGGCAGCGCATCGGCTGCTTGCTCCTGCGTTCGGGGCTGCCGCTTGCTGGCATAGGGCTGCGCGATATGAGGCCTTCGGCCTGATCTGGCGATGGGAGAGGGCGATAGTGGTGTCCGCTGTTTTGATTTCGCATGACGCGGCTCTTTCTTGCTGTTGATCGCGTCCCTCACACTGGGGATGCCTGGCATGTCCGTTTTGCCGACATCGCGCCAGAGAGGGGTACGCGCATCAGGATCGTGATGGTGCAACATGAAATACGGCTTGGTCTCCCCCTTCATGTCCGTGTCTCCGATCTAACCGTGAGCGTGCCGAAGCTCTTCGGCAGCGACCTCCTTCTCCGCCTGCGCAGTCGTTTCGAAGAGGTCTGGCTGTGTTAGCCACCCCCACCTCGACGCGACTGCCCCGGCACTATCCTCGTCGGTTTTGACCTTGCCTCGTGACCTCTGTCGCGCTTGCACTCGCGATTGCCTTCTCATTTGACACCTCCTTTTTCAGAACAGCGGTGCGCTTTTTTGAGCGTGGCGCTCACTGCCCCCGTCTCGGTCTGGGGCGGGAGTCGTTTCACGCGGCACCTGCTTTCTTCGCATGCCATTTCGCGACGCAAATCTCTAGGTCTTTAATCAGCCACGTAGCAGCAGGTGGGGGATTCTTATCAATATACCGACACAGCTTGTTTTTAATCTTGTTCGCACGCGGCCAGTGACCGGTCGGCACATCATCATTTTCAGTCTCGTCTTCAATGAACCTCTGGATTTCCTCATGCCCGGCCTCGTCGAGCGACCCCCACGCGGTCTTGATAGCCGCCACACCTTCCGGTGTCTTCGCCTGCTCCGCTTGCGAGATGTGGGCGACCTTGACCTCCTC
>CAYSXF010000764.1:0-2957 GCA_964434815.1 uncultured Lentisphaeraceae bacterium | reverse complement strand
CCGCGGCTCCGGACGTCTTAGGGTTGGTGCGCCAGGAGGCCTGCATCTGCCCGGTCTTCTCCAGAAGCTGATACAGCCAGCCCTGCGGATACTGGACCACGACCTTGCGGATCTTGCCGAGATCGCCCTGCTTGACCATGTCCTTGGCCAGCTTGACCATGGGGTAGGCGGTGTAGTTGTGCATCAGGCCGAAGACCTTGCCGGAGGCCTTGACAGCGGCGTTCAGCTCCTCGGCCTCTTCGACCGTCAGGGTCATCGGCTTCTCGCACATGACGTTGAAGCCGGCTTCGAGGCAGGCTTTGGCGATCGGGAAGTGTGTGTGGTTCGGCGTGCAGACCGCGATGAAATCGACGCGGTCCTCTTTCGGCAGCGCAAGTTCGGCTGCGATCATCTGCTGATACGTGCTGTAGACGCGTTTGGGGTCGAGGCCGAGGATCTTGCCCTGCTCGAGGCTTTTCTCGGGGACGACATCGAAGGCGCCCGCCGTCAGCACAATCCCGCCGTCCATGCGGGCCGCTTTGCGGTGCACTTCACCGATGAACGCACCGATGCCGCCGCCGACTTGACCCATCTTAAGAATACGCATATCACTGCTCCTTGTTTGATTGGTATACGCTTACGCGATTTTTAAAAAATAGTAGCGGGTCGTTTGGGCAAAGGAAAGCGCAAAAGATGGAAACTTTTGAGTATTGACTAGTGTGGGGCATTATAAGACACTTCAGTCAATCAAGTAGGTGTGTTGAACTATGTTTTTAAGAGGTGCGTTTTCCATATGAGAAGAATCGATCTAGCAGGCGACTGGACCGTGCGCAAAGCCGGAACGAAGAAGAGCTTTCCGGCCGCTGTTCCAGGATGCGTGCATGCGGACCTGCTTTTGGCGCTCGAGATCGAGAACCCGTTTCTGCGCAGGAATCTGGAGGGTGTCGCTTGGGTCGCGGCCAGCGAATGGGTTTACGAGAAGCTGTTCGTGTTGGAGGATCTGTCCGCGTGTGACCGCCTGGTTCTGCGTTTTGAGGGGCTGATCAATTGTGCCGCAATCAGCCTGAACGATGCCGCATTGGGCCAAACCGCCGACCTGTTCGAGTCGGTTGAGTTCGACGTCAAGGCGCTGGTGAAAACGGGCAAGAACAAGCTGACTGTGACTTTCACGCCCTCTTCCGGGTCCAAGGGTGAGGGGTGTATCCGCACGCAGGCTTCCGTCGCCGGGGCTGCGTCGCAGCCGGTGTCGCCCACGGTGGGTATTTGGCGCGGGGTCTCGCTGCTGGCCTTCACCAGCGTCCGCGTGAAGGATGTGTTGATCCGGCAGGATTTCACTGTGAGCGGGATCGTGGGATTGGACGTTGCCGTGGTTGCCGAGCGTTTTGATCCGGCGATGCACCTAGAGGTTCTGGTGCGCGTCTGCTACAAGGGCAACATCCTTCACGAGGCTCGCGAGATCCTTTCGTCCGATCTGACCGCCTTGCATCTCAATATCAAAAACCCGCAGCTCTGGTGGCCTGCGGGACTGGGAGACCAGCCCTTATATGAGGTGACCGTGGATGTTCTGGCGGGTCGCGCCTGTCTGGAGCACGTCTCCCGGCGCATCGGCTTGAGGCTGTTCACTGTTGAACGGGTCGTTGAGAAAGGCAAGACCGACTACCGGTTCTCCATCAATCGTCATCCGATGTTTCTCAAGGGGGCGAGTTGGCTGCCTGCGGACATCTACGCGGCGCGGCTGACGCGCGTGGAGTATGCGCGGCTGGTGAAGGCCGCTGCGGTGGCGAACATGAACATCCTGCGCGCGTGGGGCGGCGGGGTCTACGAAAGCGATGCTTTTTACGACTTGTGCGACGAATATGGAATCTGCGTGTGGCAGGACATGATGCTGTGCGAGGCTCAGGCCGGGGAGCCGACTGAAGCTCAGTTGGCTGGCTTTGAGCGCGAGGCGCGACAGAATATCCAGCGGCTGCGTCATCATCCCAGCATGGTGCTCTGGTGTGTGGGCGACAGCGGGGGAAGCGGAATCGCCCCTGCGTATGCAAAAGCCGCAGCCGATCAGGTCGCGGCGCTCGCCCCGGACGCCGTTTGCCTGCCGGCGCTGCCGCATGAGCCTTTCTCGCTGGATGGCGACGCCGCTTACGAACCGCTGCCTTCATATCCAGAGCCGCGCGTGGTTCTGGGGTATGTGGGGGAAGAGGAACGCAATGTCTCGCATCCGGTTTGCGCGTATCACGTCACACCGCCCGACGGCGCGCGGCGGGTCTACAACTCCTTTCTCGATCAGTTCCTGTTGCCGGCCGGCTTTGAGAACACCTTGTGGCTCAGCCAGATTCAGCAGGGTGTGGCCGTCAAGCGGCAGATGGAGCGCGTGCGGATGGGGGAAGCGTTGCCGTCGGGCTTCGTGTTCTGGCACCTCAACGACGGCTGGCCGACGTGCAGCCCCGCTTCTGTCGACTGCGAGGGGCGCTGGAAAGCGTTGCACTATATGGCGCGGCGTTTTTTTGCGCCAGTGTGGCTCTGCGGCGGCTATCATACCGAAACCGGGTGCGTGGAGATCTTCACGTTCAACGACGGGGTCAAGCCGTTCAAGGGTGAGATCCAGTGGCGGCTGACGCAGATGGAGGGCTCGCTGGTTTCGGAGGGCTCCAAGAAAGTGGTCATGCAGCCGGCTACGCGCGAAAAGCTTGCGAGCGTCAAGTTGGCGGAGTCCTTGCGCAAGCTTGGTGCGGGCAACCTGATCCTGTGGCTTTACCTGCTGGACGAACAGGGGAACCAGGTGGCGTGGAACTTCGTGCTGTTCTGCGCGCCGCGCGAGCTGGCTTTGCAGCCGCCGCGCATGCGGGCCGAAATCCGCAACTGGGACGACAACAGCTTCGCAGTGACGCTGACGAGCCACCGGCCCGCCCTGTGGGTGTGGATCACGCTGGAAGGCATGGACGCCCGCTACGACGAGAACTTCTTCTGCCTCGAGCCTGAGA
>CAYSXF010000763.1:0-2962 GCA_964434815.1 uncultured Lentisphaeraceae bacterium | reverse complement strand
GCTTGCGGATGAGCTGTTGGAAGGGGGCGGCGAGACGCTGCTCACCGAGATGAAGGACGACGAACTCTTGAACTTCGTGGCGCTCGACCTGCACGCCGCCATTGAATAAAGTGTCTCATTTTCAACCAACGCAAAGGAACGCCGACATGAGCCGTTACGACAGCCACCGTTACAGCGGGTACAGCATGTTCCCGCAAAGCAAGAGTAAAGGCGAGCGCATCGCCGATGCCGCCAAGAAGCAGAAGGCTCTGGAGAAGAAGGGCGTGAAGCTCTCGCCGGTCATTCTTGAAGGCTCCAAGATCGCCGCGACGTTTTGGGGCAAAGCCTGGTGCAAGAACATCGAGTCGTACCACGACTACGAGAACCGCCTGCCGCGCGGCCGCTCGTACGTGCGCAGCAACAGCGTGATCGACCTTCAGATCGCGCCGGGTGTCGTGCGGGCGCAGGTGATGGGCACGTCGCTCTACCGCATTGAGATCGCCATCAAACCCGTTGCGAAGAAACAGTGGGACGTTATCCGCGCCGCCTGCGCGGGCAAGATCGGCTCGCTGGTCGCGCTCCTGCGCGGAACCCTGTCGGGTGAGGTCATGGAGGTTATGACGCGCCATGACGAAGGGCTTTTCCCGAAGCCCGCCGAGATTACCTTCACGTGTTCCTGCCCGGACGTCGCCGGCATGTGCAAGCATATCGCGGCGGCGATGTACGGCATCGGCGGCCGGCTCGACACCCAGCCGGAGCTGCTCTTCCTCTTGCGCGGCGTGGACTCCGCCGATCTGATCGCCTCGGCTGCCGAAGCGCCAGTGACGGACTCAGCAGCGGCCGAGGGCGAGACGCTGGGTGCGAGCGAACTGGCCGATGTCTTCGGCGTGGATTTCGAGGCCGCGCAGGCGCCGATCCCGAAACCACCCAAACCGCGCGGCCGTACCAAGAAGACTGTCGTACCTGTTGTTGCTATCCCTGCGCCTAAGAAGCCGCGCGGCCAGCCGAAAAAAGCAGCGGCACCACGCTTGCCTGCCAAGCGTCCGCGCGGCCGTCCGCGCAAGACGGAGGTGTGACATATCCTCGTAATCGGTTTGACGGGGGTGTGAGGATTTCGCGTTTCGGATGATAAGATGGCGCGAGGCTGGGAGCGCGGGCACTCTTGCCCGCGACGAGGCGGTCCGCCGTCGGTCCGCCGCCAGTTGTTCTGCAGGTGGCCGCGCTTGAATCGCATGCGCTTTCAACGGGGACAGGAGTGTCCCCCCTCCCAAGCTCCGCACGAGACATGCGCTTCAACTCGCGCCACCCCTGTCACCAGCCGATTACCCCTTCGGGCGCTGGTCATCTTGGTCATCTTGCCGTGCCGGCGTGAATAAGGTAACATGACAGCAATCGATGAGAAGAAACGGGGGGAGTAAAGGGATGCGGAATGATACGAGATGGGTGACGGTTGGCCTGTTGATGCTGGGCCTCTCCGCTCTGGGTGATGGAACAAACGCACTGCAACGACTGCAAACCGAGAACCGCCAGCTCCGCGAAGAGAACCGGAAATTTCGCGAGGAGATGGTGCAGGGCGGGGAAACAAAGGCAACAACGAATGCCAGCGGCGTGACATCGGAACCCATCGCCGACGCGAAATATTGGATCACAACCAGCTCGAAAAAGCGACACAACCCCACCTGCAAGTATTTCAAGAAATCAAAAGGGTATCCGACGAACGAGAAGATTGGCACGCCATGCCAAATCTGCGGGGGATAACCGATGCGTCTGCTGGCTCTGTTGGTTCTGCTGTCGGCGCGAGTATGGGGCGCCGAGCTGACCTGTGTGACGTGGAATATGGAGTGGTTCCCGTCCGGCAAGAAGGATCTCCGGTTGCCAGAGGTCGAGCCGGGACGGATCACGACAGCGGCCGGGATGCTTGGAAAGGCATCTCCCCACATCCTGTTTATTGAGGAGATCCGCGATCAAGAGGCGTGCGAGGCACTAGCACGGGCCATGGATGACCATACGCGCGTGGCGGTCTGCTCCGCCTTCACGGACGACGCGCATGTCCCCACTTTCCAGCAATGCGCCATCCTGGTGCGAACGGACGGGCGGACTCCTGCGGTTCACGTGGTTTCCTCCGGATTCGAGCGGTGGAAACGCAAGGGCCGATTGGTTCCTTCGCGCGGCTTTGCCTATGCGGTGCTCAACGTCGGGCAAGCGACCGTCTCCTGCTACTGCGTCCATCTGAAGGCCAATCGCTCGAACACCTTCAAGGGACAGCAACAGGACATCTACAACCGCGAAGTGGCCATTGAGCAATTGCTGGCCGCGATGAAGGAACGGCCCGCCGACAACGTCATCATCGCAGGCGATTTCAATTCGAATCTGGATGATGACGCATGGGTCAACGAAGCGTCCTTGCGCCGTTTGGACGAGAACGGGTATTCGCACTGCTTCAAGGGGGTTCCGATGAGCGAGCGGGTCACCATCCCCGCCAAGGGAGGCTATCCCGATGTCACCTTCGACTACCTGTTCTTCAAAGGTTTACACCTGAAAGCGCCGGGGCGCGTCATGACCGGTGCGCCGATTTCTGACCACAACGCGGTTTTGGCCACGCTGTATGACGAACACTAGAGCCATTTTAGGCTAACACAAGGCCGAAGGGCACAAAGGTGTTGAAATCGGCGAGCTAGTTCGTATCGAGACAGATCATCCTTGTCTCCAATGCTCCCGGTCCTCGCGAACCTCGCACAGATAGACTTCGGACCTCTTCCGGTTGAGTCCGCCTTTTGCGTGGTCGGCCTTGAGTGCCACAACCGGGTCAGCCGTTTCTGTCGAACACGGACTCTCGGCTTGCGAAAGTGCGCGGCGAACCACCTCGGCCTGCGAAACCTGCCATTTCGCGGCCAGATTCTTCAGACGCCGCATGGTGGCGCCATCAAAAGAGAACGTCGGTCGGTATTGCTTCACTTGCATACCATCATGACGCACCATAACT
>CAYSXF010000762.1:0-2963 GCA_964434815.1 uncultured Lentisphaeraceae bacterium | reverse complement strand
TGTGTATAAGAGACAGGTCCTCGGCACGGTTCCCGGATCGTCCGCGACCGCTGTGACCGGCTCCTGGGTGCGCGAGGGCAATGGCGTGCGTTCCGTGTCCCGCAGTGGCACGCTCGCCTTCGGCGTGGATCTCGCCGCGCCCGGCACGTATATGGCGGTCTTCCGCATCCGCCAGGCCAACGCCTACACGGCCCAGAACGCTTTCGATTTGGCTCTGGGCGCGGACGGCATGCCCTCGGGACGCCAGGTGTTCTACGCGGCGCACGATTCCTGGACCGAGGCCCTCTTCGTGCTGCCGCCGCTGGCGGCCGGGCACCACGGGCTGACGCTCACCTGGTGGAACACCAAGGCCAACACGTTCCTTGAGGTCGCGTCCCTCGAAATCCGCGCCTACGGCGGTCCGGACTCCGATGCCGACGGTGTGCCCGACTGGCTGGAGGCGCGTTCGTCGCGTGTCGCCGCGTTCGTCGCGCCGCCCGCCTCGTCCTGGGTCTCGCCGGTCTGCGTCGAGGGCGCGGGGCGCTATCTCGATCAGGCCTCCGTCGCGTGGGCGACTGAGGACGGCGCGACCAACGCCGCGCCTCATGCGGGCGTGGGCGACCGCTGGTACCTGGACGTGCCTCTGCTCGCGGATTCGCCGACCGGGGTCGCTGTCACCACCGACGGCGGTGTCACCGCGGCCACGAATGCCGTCGCCTGGCAGCCGTTCGACCTCTCTGCGCCGCCCACGAATGCCGTTGCGCTGCGGGCCGGCGATGCCCTGCTGCTCGCGTCCTCTGCGGGCGAGGCCGCATATGATGTGACGCTCGGCGGCGTCGCGGTGACCAACCTGACGATCGGCGCGTCGCCTTCCGCCTTCGTCTTCCCTTCCGCGGGCGACTACCTGTTGTTTGAGGCGGGCGGTACCTCCGGCGTCCCCGTGGCGGTCCGCGCCGTGTCCGCCTCCTTCGGCGGCGACGCTCTCTGCGTGGCCGGGACGCCCCGCGTGTGGATCTGCCCCGCTATCCCCACGAACGGCGTGTGCGTGGACGTCGACGGCGGTCTCACCGTCAGCGCCTCGCCGCTGGCGTCGGGAGGGACGGCCTTCACGCTGCTGAGCGTCTCCCCGTCCGCGCTGCGTATGGTCGCCCGGCTCGGCGACGGCGGCCCGGTCCTGGATTCCGCGGCCGTGAACGCCGTCTACGGCGACAACGGCTCTTACTGGCGCGAGGTGGAGGTCTATCCGGACGGCGTCCGCTCCGTGGAGGTCCGCCTGCAGCTCGGCAACATCACGCCCGATATCCGCATTGTGCTGACGATCTTCGTCTCCGGCGTCACCTTCGAGGACGGCACGCTCGTCAAGGTCCTCACTGCCGCGGACTTCGATGCGGACGGGGTTTGCCGCTACCGGCTGTTGCAGTCGCCGGGCTCGACCACTTCGACGTGCCACACCACGCGGATCTATCAGGGATCGGCCTATGTCGGCGGCGCTCCTTTGTGATTCCCTCTTTTGTCGCTAGCCAGTCTTGGAACATGGATAACTTATGAAAAGAATCAACTTTGGAGTTTGCCTGAAACTTGCCGTTTTCGCCGGTCTTGTCTCTGCGCCGTGCTCCCGGGCGGAGGACAAGGGAGGCGAGCCCGCGACGGTCTACGACTGGGATTCTGTCCTGAACGCATACATACCTCGCGAGATTTGCAAGGAATCCGACAAGTGCGAGTGCGGCGGCGGGGGAGATTCCGGCGGCGGCGGACAAAGCGCCACTGCTGATCCCGCGCTGAAGTGCGTGCAGATGGACATCGGGCTGGGGGCCCCGCGCTATTCCGCCCTTTCGGGGACGATCGTCCTTCAGCTCAATGAGCTTCAGGCCTCCTCCCGTCTGTATTCGCCCGACGGGTTTCATGTCGTCGCGGGGTACACGGTTCACAGGGTCTCCCGGCAGACGAACGGGGGCGGCGTCCCCAAATGGGTACAGGTGTCGACGCCGTCCGGCGTGGTAACCGAATACGTTTTCGCGGACGGGGAGAGCGTCGGAGTGCCGGTTTCCGGGCGCGAGGATGTTTCCTCCGGCAGGCTTGCGATGGTGGACGCGCAGGGGTGGGCCACGGCGACTGATCAGGCCTTTTACGACTATTACCCCGGGGACGGCTCGCGCTGGCGCTTCGGCGCGGCCAAAAACGCGCCGGACTATCTCGGGCTCATCGAGCATCAGACGCCGCAGGGGCGCGTGGAGACGAAGCAGGACCTCGGGCTTGAGATCCTGCGCGACGCCGACGGCGCACTGCGCCAGGTCGCCACGCCGGCCCGTCTGGCCGACTTCGTGGTCAGGGGGCAGGACGCCTACGATTTGACCGTTTATCCCAACGACGCCTCATGTGTCACGGGGGCGCGGACGTCCGAAGGATACTGTCAGATCGTTGCCGGGGCCGTGCCGGAGGTCGTGTGGAAATTCCGCAATCCGACGCCCGGGACGTACGGCGTTCTGGAGGTCACGCGCGAGATGCCGGGGGCCGGTGCCCGGACCTGGCGGTATGAGTACGTGGAGGCGGTGCAGGATTTTGTTTTGCGTCATCCCGGAGGCATCAAGGAAGAGCGGGTCGAGCGCATCGAAAGCGACGACAAGACGTCCCGCACGGTCCGGCGGACCGAACTAGGACCAGACGGCGTGGCCTATTCGAAAAAGGAACTGCGGTATGAAACGCGAGGGGGTTCCTTGGAACTGGTCGCGTCCGTGAATGACCCCGGCGGTTTGAACCTCACGACGGCGTACGATTATTACACGGAAGGGGCCTGTGTGGGGTTGGAGCGCTTGGCGGTAAATCCAGATGGATCGTGGATCAGATACGAATACGACGGCCAGAAACGCAAGACGGCTTTGATAGCCTCTTGGCTGGACTCGCCGACCAATGCGCCGCTGACGCAGTGCGCCGTCATGCGTTACAGTTACGATCTCTTCGCCCCCGGAGATTTCCTGGCGTACAAC
>CAYSXF010000761.1:0-2977 GCA_964434815.1 uncultured Lentisphaeraceae bacterium | reverse complement strand
GTACTGGACGGGGATGCGCCGCTGGGCGCGCTCGATGAAGACCACCACGGCGCTGGTCAAGGCCTGTGGCGGCGAGGGCGAGGCTGCTGGAGCGGACCACTTCGAGCAGGTGCGCCGAGCCAGCGGTGAACGTGCTCGCCACGACGCCGTTAATCAACATGTCGCTGCCCGCCGGATTGCCGAAGTCGTTCGCGTTGCCCGGCTGATACCACGAGGTGGAGTTGTTCAGGCGGATGCCGGTGTCGCCCTGATTGAGGCCCCAGATGCCCGCGTTGCCGGCGACCAAGGTCACCTTGGTCACGATGAAGACGGTTTGCGGAGAGGTGGAACTGCCGAGCACGAGGCGGTTGGTCACGCCGTCAAAGCGCATCGCGGGCCTGCCGCCGAGCGCGCCGGCGACCAGCAGCGGTTGCCGCGCGGCCGTGGCCTGCGTGAAGTGCTGGCTGTTTCCGCTCTTGTCGCTCCATTGGCTGACGCGGTTCGACGCGGTCACAATGAGCGTTGAGCTGTCCGCCGCGTCGAGCCAGTAGAGCATGCCCGGCGTCGGCGAGCCGTACCCGCTCGGCACGAGCCGCACCGTGCCATTGCTGATGGTGGTGGCACCCGAGTATTGGTTCGTCATGCTGAGCGTCATCGTGCCCGAGCCGTTCTTCGTTAACGCGCCCGTGCCGCTGAGGATGCCCGAAAAGGTGTTGGACGAACTGCCGCTGACCATGAGCGTCGCGGCGCCCAGCAGCACGCGGCTGCCCTCCACGCCTGCGAGCGAGGCGATGTTCTGGCTCGTGCCGTTCAGATCCAGCGTCGCGCTGTCAGAGGTCAGCGTCACCGCCGTGGACGCGGGCAGCAGGTCGCTGCAGGGCCCAGGCCCGCCGAGCCATTTCAGCGCGAGGTACGACTCGACCTGCTGGCGCTCTGCGACGGACAGGGCGCGCCCGTAGACCAGCACTTCCGCGATGTCGCCGCTGTATGGCCTCGGCGGAACGCCGCCCGAGGAGAAGTAGTCGCCGAGCCCCGTGGCTGCGTACGTGGTGCTGCTGGAGCGGGACACCTCGAGCAGGTGGGCCACGCCGGCCGTGAAGGCGCTCGCCTCGACACCGTTGACGTACATCACGCTGCCCGCCGGATTACCGAAGTCGTTGGCATTGCCCGGCTGTTGCCAGGCGGTGGCGGAGGTCATGCGGATGCCGGTGTCAGACTGGTTGATGCCCCAGATGCCCCGGAGGCTGCCGCCTGTTGTCACCCTGTTCACGATGAAGACAGTTTGCGGCGAGGTGGAACTGCCGAGCACGAGGCGGTTGGTCACCCCGTCAAAGCGCAGCACCGGCTTGCCGCTCAGCGCGTTGGCGACCAGCAGCGGTTGCCGGGCGGCGGCGGCCTGCGTGAAATGCATGCTGTTTCCGCTCTTGTCGCTCCACTGGCTGACGCGGTTCGACGCATCCACGGCGAGGGTCGCGCCGTCAGAGGCGTCGAGCCAGTAGAGCATTCCCGGAACCGGCGAGCCGGTTCCGCTCTGGTCGAGCCGCACGGTGCCATTGCTGATGGTGGTCGCACCTGAGTAAGTGTTTGTCGTGTTGAACGTCAGCGTGCCCGGCCCGTCTTTCACGACGCCCGGCGCACCGGTGACGGGCTGGCTGACGATCAGTTGCCCGTTTGCGGCGACGGCGAAAACCCGCCCCGCGTTGCCCAGGCCCAGTGCCAGATTCACCTTTTGCGCCACGGTGGCCGAGTCGGTGACGTTGCCGCCCAGCACCACGCTGTTCCCGCCCAAGGTGAAGGCGCTTGCGCCCGCGCTGAACGCGAGGCCTCCAAAGACCGTGCCGGCGGCAAAATCGTTGATGTTGCTCACCGTGCTGCCGGCGAAAACCAGGCTGTCGTTTGTCACGGGCGCGACGCCGCCAGACCAGTTGACCGGAGCGGTCCAGTTGCCATTTGTGCCGCTGCCGCTCCAGGTTTGGGTGGCACCCGGCGAGCAAGCCGCGACCAAGCAAGCTACGGCAGTAACGAGCAGGCGACGCGCAGGCAAAATCAGGCTCATGCAGACTCCAATCAGCTTTCACACAGGGTGAGACATAAAGTAAATATCAAGACTATTGTAGCAGAATGCGGGGCCGCGCGTACTAACAGAATACGAGAGAAAGATGTAATCGGTTGGTGACGGGGGGTGCGAGTAAAAGCGCGTGTTGTGCGCGGAACGCCTGGGAGCGGGGGCGCCCTCGCCCCCGTTGTGAACGGTCGTGCAAGGCAGGTGCGTGACCGACGGCGACCCGACGCCTGACCGACTTTTCGGGGGCGAGGGCGCCCCCGCTCCTGAGCTTGCGCAACACATTCTCCAGAAACGCATGATCTTCGTATCCCCGTCACCAACCGATTACGAGAGGCAGATTCTGCTACTTTGCTCCATAGAGGCCAAAGCGGCTGAACTGCATGTCCTTGTCGCCCATGTGCGAGAGGATCTCGAGCTTATAGTGTTGGAAGGCTTCCGGCTGTTTGACCGCGAAGCCTCTGAGATGGAAGCGCGAGGCGAAGGTCTGGTCGCGCTGGTGGTCAAGCTCCTTCCAGGTCTGGCCGTCGGCAGATCCGTAGAGAACCCACTCTTTCGGATCGCGCGTCTCGCCGTCGTTCGACGAACTGAGCGTGTAGAGCGCGACGCTCGCGGGCGCGGCGAGCGAGCAGGTGACGTACGCCTTGCCGTCCCACAGTTGGCAGTACTTGGCTTTCTCGTTCGTGCCGACGCCTGCTGCCGGGCCTTCGTGGTCGCCATAGCCTGCTTTGTTGCCCTTGACCGACTCAGGCGCGATGTCGAGAATCTTCAGGCCCGCGAGCTTCTGCTGGAGTTCGGCCTGCTCCTTGTCGGTGTCGGCGAACTCCCATGTCGCGGGCTTGCCGTTCTTTGCAAACCCGCCCCAGAGGGCGTTGACATGGGCTACAGGCCTGTCTCTTATACACATCTCCGAGCCCACGAGACAGGCAGAAATCT
>CAYSXF010000760.1:0-2988 GCA_964434815.1 uncultured Lentisphaeraceae bacterium | reverse complement strand
GCCGACGCAGGCACGACGTCCTCGAATACGGTCGCGCTCGTTTTCGACGGCAACTACACCTTCGACCGCGGCATCTGCGTATATCCGTACACGAATGGCGCCAGCGTCTCCGTGGGCTCGGTAGCGACCAACAGCGCGGTCTTCGCGGGCGCCATCCTGCTCAGCAACACCGTGCAGCTCACCTCCGCCTCGGCCGGCACCAACGCCGTGTTCGTGACGGGCGTGATCAGCGGGCCGGGCGGCATCACGAAGGCCGGCACCGGCACCGTGGTGCTGGCCGCGTCCAACACCTACACCGGGCAGACGACGGTGGCCGCGGGCACGCTGCGGCTGGCGGCCTCTGACCGCATCAGCGACGCGAGCGGGCTGCGGTTCACGGGCGGCACGTTCGACACCGCCGGCTTCAGCGAGACGCTGGGCGATCTGGACGTGGACGGCGCCGCCGTGATCGATTTCGGCAACGGCAGCAGCACGCTGAGGTTCGCGGCCAGCACCGGACAGACCTGGACCGGGACCCTGACGCTCCGCAACTGGTCGGGTTCGACGTACGGGAACGGCACGGACCGGTTCTATGTCGGCACCTCGTCCAGCGGCCTGACCGCAGCCCAACTCGCGAAGATCACGCTGGCGGACGGACGAAAGGTGCTCCAGCTCGCGACGGGTGAGGTGGTGCCTGTCCCCAAAGGCTTCCTCATGACAGTGCGGTGAGCTTAAGCGGCTAGAGAAATTTCATTAAATGTGTAGCCGTTCCGGGTAGGGACACCTCCCCGAGGCGTCCGTGGCGGGTTCGGGGAACCCGCTCTACCTGATGCCTGACAACGGCCACACTTTAACTTAATACGCTCGAACGGGGGCGCCTGATGAAAGAAAGGTCATTTAGACTGGGCTTTAAATGAATAGCCCACAACCTTTTCACCTTTTGAAGTTGCTCAGATAGGGGGCGATCATCAGTTTGCCGAACTCGGTGGATTTCAGGACGAACGGATAATCCCTGTTGAAGCGGCGGCCATTCCACAGGTCGCCGATTCTCAGGGTCGAGCCGTTGGAGAGCACGACGGTCGTGTTCGTGCCTGACTGGAGGAACCCCTTGACGGTCAGCGCTTCTGAAGCGGAGATCCAGCCTTCTTGATCTTCCAAAGCTGAAGGGAGCAGCAGAATGACACTCCCGGTCGATATTCTATTGACCGGCTCGATCGGACTGGTCGCCGCTTCAGCCGGACCCGCAGTGTAGACTACAATGCGGTTAGTCGGTAGGGTTACGGGAATGCTGTTCGCAAGCGATAGGACGACCTGCGCTTTGTTTTTAGCCGCGACAGTCGCGCGCTTCGGTTCGTGAGGAGGCACCGGCATCTTAGCCGTCAGCAAGGTGGTTGCCAAAGACCCGGTCATGGGTTGCACGGGTTTTTCGGCTGGCAAGCTTTTTTGCCCTGCTAGAATGTGTGATTGCGCCAGAGCCGCGACCACGGTTGCCACGTCGTTGGTGTTGAAATTCCTGACTCTGGACAGTGTGGCCGAATTGCCTTCCAATCCATTCTGAGCCAGAAACCGCTGCATCTCTGCGCGGTAAGCCGCCCTTTCCTGATCGGTCATCTGAGCTGTCATCTTTTTGCGTTCCGCAAACAACTCGATGCCGTTGAACAGGTTCGCGTTCATGGGATTGCGTTCGCTTTTCGCCGCGAACGTGGCGAGCGCATCGAAACCTTTGTCTACGAAACGGTCAGTCGCTTTGTCCACCCCATTGGTCAACCGCAAAGCTGGAGCAGAGAGGATTGAATCCACCCGCGAACGATACTCGCCGAAAGTTGCGCCCTTGGGCAGTATAGCTGCGGCAAGTTTGGGGGCATGGAGATCCAGTAACATCGAAACCGATAGCAAGACCAGCGCACCCAACACCACTTTGTGCCACTGGATATCGCAGATGAGACAGGTTATGAAAATGGTGCAAGCGACCACCATGGCGCTGAGCACGGCGAGCGCCGGAGCAATGTAAGTCGGCGGCAGACCAGAGACGAACGCAGGGGCAATCATGATGGCAGACACGACGCAAATAGTCGCGAGAAAGGACCACAGGGGGTTGACGCATGTCGTTCCTTTCGCAACCACGTTAAGCGTCTTGTGATAGACGAACGCCTTGCACAGCACAACGCATACAAGGAATAACGCATCTGATATAGGCGCAATCGATAGTTCTAATGTCATCGTTTTTTATTATCAGAGAAAAACAGAAGAGGAGTCAATCCCGATTCAAGATTTTTGTCTTACACCATTTGCAGCGAACAGGGCCATTTCCAGAAATGAGAGGATGTGCTATTTTGGAATGAGATAACGGTGGTGTCAGGCGGCCTATTCGGCGCGGAGCCACGGGGCACCGTTGGGCGGAACCAACAGGCGGAGGAAACTCGGGATGAATGCAGGCGCAGTGAAGGCTTCTGTCAGTAAAACACCTCTTACTCGGCGCTCTTTTCTGCAGCGCTCAGCAGGGGCCGCAGTTGGGCTCAGCGCGTGGACCGCGCTCAGCGCTGGCCGGGTCATCGGTGCCAACGACCGGGTGAATGTAGCGATTATCGGCTGCGGCGGCCGCGGGCGTTTTGTCCTGCGCGTCATGATCGAAGATGCGGGCGCGAACTGCGTCTGTCTCTGCGACCTGAGCGACAAGCGGCTCGATCAGATGTGGGAGTTCATCCAACCCGTGCAGCCGAACAAGCCGCGCTTCGAGAAGGACTACCGCAAGGTGCTGGAGTCCCCGGACATCGACGCCGTGATCATCGCCACGCACGATAACTGGCACGCGCCGCTGACGATTCTGGCGTGTCAGGCCGGCAAAGACGTGTACGTCGAAAAGCCCCACTCGCACTGCATGTGGGAGAGCGGCAAAATGGTCGAGGCTGCGGCCAAGACCAAGCGCATCGTGCAGGTCGGCACGCAGAACCGCTCGACCGAGTACCTGTCTCTTATACACATCTGACGCTGCCGACGAATAGAGAGGTG
>CAYSXF010000759.1:0-3013 GCA_964434815.1 uncultured Lentisphaeraceae bacterium | reverse complement strand
TTTCTGCCTGTCTCGTGGGCTCGGAGATGTGTATAAGAGACAGGTGCTGAGGGCCGGCCAGACGGGATATTTTATTCTGGGATGCTACATCAAGGGCGACACCAACAAGACCGTGACCGCCATTACGCAGAGCGTGCCGTTCGTGGTGCGGTGAGTGCGAGGGTTGTTTAGGCTGTAGGCTGTTAAGAAGAAAAGGACGGAAACATACGCTCCTCCGGTTATTACCTAACAGCCGAAAAGTCTAAATTGCTAACAGTCTTTCTTCTGGCACATGGGGCAGAAGTGGGTGCCGCGCTGCCCGACCACCGAGCGTGCCAGAAGGGTGCCGCAGCGAGGGCAGGGGAGCCCGTCGCGGCGGAAGACCTTGAGCGCGTCGGCATTGCGGCCGCGGTGTCCGGCCACGCTGTAGAAGTTCGCCTCGCCGTTGCCGAGTGTGGTGCCGCAGTTATCGACGGCGGTCTGGAGCACCTCGCGGATGGCGAGGTGCAGACGGCGAGTTTCGGTGGCCGTCAGCGTGTCGGCGCGACGTTCGGGATGTATCCGGGCCTGCCACAGCGCCTCATCCACGTAGATGTTTCCGAGACCGGCCACGGTTGTCTGGTCGAGCAGCAGGGGCTTGATCATCCGGGTCTTGCCGCGGAGTTGGCTTCGCAGCGATGCTAGGGTAAACGCGTCTTCAAGCGGTTCGGGGCCGAGACTGGCCAGCGGATCGGTGCCCGATCCAGCGAGTTGCAAGCGTCCGAATTTCCGGGTGTCATTGAAGAAAAGACGCCGGCCATCACTCAGGCTGATGACGACGTGATCGTGTTTGCCGGGCTGCTCGTCCGGCGCTGCGAAGCGCAGCTTGCCGGTCATCCGCAAGTGGATCAGCAGGCGGCTGCCGGAGTCGAGCGCAACGACGATATATTTGGCCCGGCGCGAGAGGCCTGCAATGGCATGGCCGGCCAAGGCGCGGGCGAAGCGCTCCGGCGACAGGCCGCTGATCGTGCGCGGCCAGCGCACGGCGACATCGCAAATGACCGCCTGTACGAGTCCGTGCGCCCGCAGGTCGCGCACGACGGTTTCGACTTCTGGAAGTTCTGGCATAGGGGCCTTGTTGTTCGCGGGTTGAAATCGTATGTTGAGACCGCCAATCCAAGCTGACCGCAAGCATCCCCTTACGGCGAGGTACTGAGGATTCGCAAGAGTGCTTTGGCGAAAGGGTTCGTGTTTGAACGGAGCTGCCAGCCGGTTTCGGTCTCTATTGCCAAGCCGCGCGCCTCCAGGTTCTTCAGATGCCGCCACAAGGCGGGAGGGCTAATTCCGGTTTCGGCTGCAAGGAAGGCAAAGTCCATCTCGTCGGTTTCACGTAGGTGTTGCAGAATGATTAGGCGTCTAGGGTGCGTAAATCCGGTCAGGATGTGAATGATCTCCTTTTCCGTGATAGGCGCTCTCAACAAGGTCTTTCTTAGAGCGGCCAACAAAGGGGCGGAACTGGGAACAAAGGGGTCTGGGCGCGGCTCGTAACGCACCCAGCGGCTGATGCGTCGCGCTTGAAGCAGTCCCCTTGATTGCAGCGCCCGCAGGTTCAGGCTGGCCTTGTCCAACGGCAAGTGAAGCAGCTCGGCGACCTCGCCGACAGACAAACCGGGGTGTTCCAGAACCGCCTTGAGGCATGCGAGGCGCTGAACATGGGCGAGAACGCGGCACGTTCGCCAGATGGTTGGATGGTAATCGCTCATATCACATATTCGAAACTGTGATAAAGATAGCAGCAAACGATAGATGGCGCAAGCAGATATCGCATCGGGATTAGCAGTTGAGTGCGATTCAACGTGGTTGAATCCGCACCCGATTTAGGAGTTTCAATACCCTGAAAACGAAAAGCTAATATGATCGGATAAGCGACCGTTTTTGTGTCTTCATGCTGAGGACACGCGTTTTCCTGCGCCAAGCCCAAACCGGTGAAGGGGCCACACTCAAAAGGACGCTTTGTTGCGCGTTTAACTCCTAAATATTCCTTTGGTGCGATTCAGTTTCAACTAAACTGAATCGCATCCTTAGCGGTTGATGCCCAGGCGAGGTGCTCATAACCCCGGCGACTGTTGGCTCATCCTAAGAACCTTGATGCCTAGGCTATGTCCTCTTCTCTTGCCGAACAGGCGAAGGCAAGGCTGCTGAATATCACATATTCGAAAGTGTGAAATCGAGGGCCGTCATTAATGCTAGAGAGTCGAACGTGAGAAAAAGTGTGTGGCAAACTATATCGGGAAAACCGAAAATCAAATGAGCGTCTTGAATTCCGCGCTGACCTTTAGGTTTTGTCGTCTCTGCGCTTGGCAACGTTTGACGCGGCTTTCCGATTTCTGTTACTCTTGCCGCATGATAACGCGTTTTTTTGCGACGTTAGTGGTGACGTTTCTGGCGGCGGGTACGCAGGCTCAGGATCCGGCCTGGTACGCGCGGCGGGCGACCTTGCGCGAAACGTTCGAAGCGTCATGGTCGGCTGCGGATCAGGCGACGCGGAAAACGGCCACCGCGTATGGTCCGTGGCATGTCATCGCGCCGTTCGACAACGAAGGCGGCAAGGGGTTCGACGCGGTATATCCGCCTGAGAAAGGTGTCGACCTCAATGCCGAGTGCGAAGGGGCGGGTGGTCACAGGTTGCGCTGGAAGCGCATGGACGCCTTCAAGGACGGCGCTGTCAACGACCTCAAAATTTTTGAGAGGAACGAGGACGTCTGCGCCTACCTGTACCGAGAGATTGTCGCGCCAACGGCGCTGAATGTGCCGGTCGAGTTGGGCAGTGACGACACGCTGACGGTCTGGTTGAACGGCGAGAAGCTGTTTGCAAAGAAGGTCGCGCGGCCGTGCAAACTGGGCGATGAGCACCTCACGTTGCCGTTGAAAGCCGGGACGAACAGCCTATTGCTGAAAATCTGTCAAGGCAATCAAGGATGGGGGTTCGCCTTTGCCGCACAGTCCGGCAGGACTCCGCTTCCGGCGATCATGGAGCTGTTGCACAGAGACTTTC
>CAYSXF010000758.1:0-3018 GCA_964434815.1 uncultured Lentisphaeraceae bacterium | reverse complement strand
CCGCAATGTTGAAGCCGTTGCAGTCGATCTTAACACCGCCGGCCTTGACGTTCGCTGCGCTCAGAGTCTGGAAGAAATCGGTCCGGCTTGCGGTCGCCTGGAGCGTGCCGCCGTCGAAGTTGAACGTTCCGGTTCCGCCGGAAATCCTCGTGACATTCCTGACCGATAGCGTTCCGCCGTTCAGGTTGAACACGCCAGTCGAACTGTAATTGCCGACGCCCAGTTGATTCGCGTTCAGGTTCAGCGTGCCGCCGTTGATGGTGTTTGTGGCGCAGGTGCCTGCCGCCCCGCCCGCACCGACCAGATAGTCTTTGCCGGCTGCCGAATAATTGAACGTGCCGCCGTTCTGTGTGACAGTCCCCGCGCCGGCGTCGCGGCCGATGACGAACGTGTCCGCGCCAATGCTGTTGATTGTGAGGCTGGCGCCCGGCTCGATCACGAGCGTTCCATTGGCGTTAGGAGTGTAATAGGCGTCGGCTGAATTCGCACTGCCTACGTAGACTCGGCCGCCGGACGAGATGACGGTTCCGGTGATCCTGAGCGTTCCGCCGTTGGCTGCGAAACCGTTGTAGAGAACGTTGCCGCTGCCAGCGAGGGTCAGCGTGCCTGCACCGAGCTTTTTCAGCGAACCGTTAACATTGTTGTTGAAGGTCACCTGCTGGTTGTTGACGGTGTTCGTCGGCATCCCTGCGCTGGTTGCGTTGGTGATGGCGCTGCCGGAGACGATCCAGTTGTGCGACGGCGAGGTGTCCCCGAACAGCATCGCGCCAACCGTGACCGGAGAGCCCAAGGTGACCGTCGAATCCGCCGTGAGGTCGAGCGTGCTGAAATCGGCGACGGCGTCCGTGGCGTTGGGAACCGTGTTGGGGTTCCAGTTCGCAACGGCGCCCCAGTCTCCGGAGGCGACTCCCCCCACGAGGTTGGTCCACGTTGCGGCGCGTGCGGGTGCGAACGGGATCAGGGCCACTACGGCGAGAACCGTCGCGGCGAGGAAGCGGCTTGTTAACGGTATTGCGGTTGTCGTCTTCATGTCATGCTCCTTACTGATAAAGCAGCGGCGAAGCCTTCACCTGCGCCTCAAGACCTGAATTGCTGACTCTTTCCAATATTCCAAACAAGATTTAGCATTCACATATTGATACTTCGCACACAAAAGTGCTATCGTAAAACTGTCATTTAGAAAAAAAGCTGTATTATCAGCTTGTGCCAGTCGGAGGATTCATTATGGCCACCACCGCGGAGCGTCAAGAAAGCGAGGATGTCGCGGCCAGTCTGCCTAAGCATCAGCAGGTCTTTGAGGCGCTGAAAGAGGAGATCCTTTCCGGCAAGTACGACGCCCGCCGCCGCCTGCCGAGCGAGGCGCAGCTCGTGCAACGCTTCTGCATTTCGCGCCCAACCGTCTCCCGCGCTTTGCGCGACTTGAAAGCCGCCGGGTTCCTCGACCGCCGCCCGGGTTCCGGCACCTACCTCAGCTCCACGGCGCGGCAGACATCCGGTTATTTTGGCATGATCATCCCCGGCCATGGAACGACCGAGATCTTCACGCCCATCTGTGCGGAGATCGCCCGACGCAGCCAGCAGGTCGGCTACACGCTCCTGTGGGGCGACTCCTCTTCCACCGATCTGGAAACACGCGGCAACCAGGCTTTGGATTTATGCGCACAGTACGTTCGGCAGGAAGTGGCTGGCGTCTTCCTCGAACCGCTCGAACTCATCCCCGGCCGGGAAGCGATCAACCAAGAGATCATCAGGAGCCTCTCCTCCAAACGCATTCCCGTCGTGCTGCTCGACCGCGATATCGTGCGCTTCCCCGAGCGCAGCGCCTATGACCTCGTGGGCATCGACAACCTAACGGCCGGATACCGGCTCGCTGACCACCTCATCAAGAGCGGCGTGCGCCGGATCACCTTTGTCTCGCGCCCCGGATCTGCTCCGACCGTTCTGCAGCGCATCGCCGGCGTCCATGACGCCCTTCTGAACGCGGGAATCCATTGGATGCCCGAACAGATCGCATACGGAAATCCCGACGACGCGGCATTCGTGCGCGGCATCGCAGGACAGGCGTCCCCGCCTGTCCACTCCTCCGGACGAAAGGTGCCCCGCCCGTCTCGCAGCCGCAGAGGAACAGGCGGGGACGCCTGTCCTACACGGCCGGACGCCCTCATCTGCGCGAACGACGCCACCGCCGCACGGATCATGGTGACCCTCAACGCGCTCGGGCTGCGCGTGCCTGAAGACATCCGACTCGCGAGCTTCGACGACGTGCAATATGCCAAACTGCTCTCGCCCCCGCTGACCACCGTCCACCAGCCCTGTGCGCAGATCGGCACCATCGCCGTCCAGACCCTGCTCCAGCGCATCCGCGAGCCCGACACACCCCCGCGCGAGATCCTGCTCGACGCCCCCCTCGTGATCCGCCGCTCATGCGGTTCGCGCTTGGGCGTCACCCCATAAGAAGTGCGCCTGTTGAGCGCTATTCGCTGAGCACCAGGATCTGGAACAGGTTGCTGTAGTCATCCGTCCAAGGGCGGAACTTGCCGGGCATCTTGGCCGGGCGCATCCGCGCATTTTTGAAGCTGGGCGCGTCAAACCACGCCACGTCGGATGTCACGAGGATCCAGGTGGACGATGAGAGATACGATTCCTCGTAGCCGGCGTCATCGACGACTCTCGCCTGTTTGCCAAGCGCCTGGGCATCGCCCAAGCACACCGGCTCAAGGTCAAGGTACCGGTTCGAAATGTGCAGCGCCAAGATTCCTTTAGGCGTCAAATGGCGGAAGTAAAGCTCGGCGGCCTCGCGCGTCAGCAGGTGTACGGGAATGGCATCGCTTGAAAACGCATCGACTGCGATCAGGTCATACCGCTGCGGTTCCTGCCGCTCCAAGGTCAGCCGCGCGTCGCCCATCAGGATTTGCTTGTCAGCCTCCGAATGGCGATAGAACGTGAACAGCGTTTGCGCGATATGCTCCACCAGAGCTGTCTCTTATACACATCTGACGCTGCCGACGAATAGAGAGG
>CAYSXF010000757.1:0-3027 GCA_964434815.1 uncultured Lentisphaeraceae bacterium | reverse complement strand
TCGCCCAGTGCTTCCGCTACGAGCGCATGACCCGCGGCCGCAAGCGCGAGCACTACCAGTGGAATATGGACGTGATCGGCGAGGAGAGCGTCTCCGCCGAAATCGAAATCCTCGCCGCCGCGGCCGCCGGCCTCAAAGCCATGGGCATGCCGGACAGCGCCTACAAAATCCGCGTCAACAACCGCGCGCTGCTGGCCGAACTCCTCGCGAAGTCGGGGATCGCGCCCGAACACCACGCCGCTGTCTTCCTCGCGCTGGACAAGCGCGGCAAGATCACGGACGACGAGATCGCCGCGCTGCTCAAAGCCGAAGGTCTGGGGGAAGAGTCCGTCACGCAGGCCTTCGCCCTGCTCGGCGTGCAGACCCTCGACCAGGCCGCCGAACTCGCGGGCGCGGACTCGCCCGCGCTCGCCACGCTGCGCGACCTTTTCGCGCTGGCCGAAACCTACGGCATCGCGGACCGGCTGGTCTTCGACATCGCGGTCATCCGAGGGCTCGCCTATTACACCGGCATCGTGTTCGAGGCGTTCGATACCGAGCGCAAATTCCGCGCGATCTTCGGAGGCGGCCGCTACGACAGCCTGCTCACCATGATCGGCGGCGCGCCCACTCCCGCCGTGGGACTCGGCTTCGGCGACGTCGTCGTCGTGGAGGTGCTGAAGGAACTGCTCGGCGAAACCGCCGCCTCAGAGAAGAGCGGCGTCATCATCGGCTATATGTTTCCCGAACAGCGCGAGACCGCGACGCGCCTCGCCCGCTCCCTGCGTGAGAACGGCGAGAAGGTCGACCTCATGCTGGCCCGCCAGAAGCCCAAGCAGTTCTTCTCGCGCGCCAGCGCCGGCACGTCAGCCGAAGCCGTTTTCATCGGCCCAGACGACGTGGCCAAAGGCATCGCCAAGCGCAAGAACCTTGCCACCCGCGAGGAGACAGACCTGCCGCTGAACAGCTAACCCGGTCTCACTGTCCATTTTGTCATGAGAAATACACTGGCAGCCCTGCTGATGGGGTGCATGGCGGCTATTGCTCCGCACCCGCTTCAGGCCCAACCCGCAGCCGCTTCGGAAATCCGGTTTGCGGCAACGACGTTTGAGTTTGGCAAAGTGTTCGGCAGCACAGTTGTGCGCGCGACGTTCGTCCTCACCAACACCGGCACCTCTCCGCTGGAAATCAAGAACGTGCAGCCGGGATGCGGCTGTACCACGGTGGATCCTTGGGACCGCTGGGTTGCGCCTGGATCAAACACGACCCTTGTGCTGCGCCTGAACACCTCCAACTTGAGCGGGCCAGTGACCAAGAGCGCGACCGTCTCCAGCAATGATCCGAAGCAGCCCATAGCCACGCTTTTGATCCAAGGCGAAGTCTGGAAACCTCTTTATGTTCAACCTAACGTTGTGGTCTTCGGCCCCGTCTTCACGTCTACAAATGACAACGTCCGTGTCGTAAAAGTGGTCAATAACACGGAGGAAATGATCGTCCTTCAAGATCCTGTGAGCAGCAACCCATCTTTTCGACCGACGTTGAGAATCATCAAACCCGGCAAGGAGTTTGAACTTCGAATAACCGCGAATCCGCCCTTCGCCGCCGGCACCGTCAAAGGAACGATCACAGCCAAAACGTCCTCCACAAACATGACGCAAATCAGCGTCACGGCCCTGTCGGTCACCCACACGCAGGCAGCGCCGCTGACGCCAAGACTCAAGGCGTCACCTTCCGCCCGCTGACGAGTGCCCGCCTAAAACTGGCTCCGTTCACCCGAATATCCGCAGCGCGTTCTGCCGCGTGAGTTCAGCAATGCGCTTGGGCGTTGTATTTCGCACGGCGGCCAGACACGCCGCCACATGCGCCACGAACGCAGGCTCGTTGCGCTGGCCGCGCATCGGCACAGGCGCGAGAAACGGCGTGTCGGTCTCAATCAGCAACCGCTCGTCCGGCACCATCGCCGCGCTCTCGCGCAGCATGTCCGCGTTGCGGAAAGTCACAATGCCGCTGAAGCTGATCGCGAGTTGCCGCTCCAGCAATTGAGCCGCGAATTCTATGTTTCCCGTGAAGCAGTGCACCACGCCGCGCAAACCATTGCCGCGCCACGGCGTCCCGTCCAGCACCCGCAGCGTGGCCTCGTCCGCCTCGCGCGTATGGATGATGGCCGGCAGGCTCCACTCGTCCGCGAGCCGCAACTGCGCCGCGAAGAGCGCGCACTGCGCGTCCGCTGTCTCGGGATGATAGTGGAAGTCTAGTCCCGTCTCGCCGACAGCCGCAAGCGGGTGTGTGCCCGCAAGTTGCCGCAGCGTCTCGACGAACACATCCGGCTCCGCTGTCCCAGCCTGGTCGCGGTCGAACCCCAGCGCAAGACGCACATTCTCCGGATACGCCTTCGCTGCCGCCAACGCGCCGGCGTTCAGCCCGGCGCTGCCGCCGACCGCAACGATGCGCGTGACACCCGCCTCGAATGCGCGCCGCATCATCGCCACCGTCTCGGCCGGCGTCCCCTCGAAATGCGCGTGCGTGTCATAAAAGATATCGCCCATAACGTTCTTTCTTCGTATGTTGTCCCGGCTGCAGCCGGCCCAGAGAACCCACCCTCTACTTGAGCGTAACCTCGCTGTCGTCGAAGTCGATCAGGCTGTGGCAGACGCCAAAGGTAGGAACGGTTCCCGAACCGTCCGCTGACGCCTCGGGGATCGCGCCCCTATCTGGAAACACACGAAACAGGGCAGGCGGACACTGTCCTCCTGCCCTGTTCGACACAGCCACCGCTCCGCGTCCTATTCCAAGACTTTGATCTTGATGTTGCGGTACGAAACCTTGTCCGTGTGGTCCTGCAAGAGGATGTGCCCAGCCACCTGCTCGCCCCAAGCCGGATGCTTGTTGAACTTGCTCAGGGCCACGGCCGCGCGGAACGCGTCGGAGCCGCGCTCGTACTCCACCACTTTCTCGCCGTTGAGCCAGTGCTCCACGTGCTTGCCCTTGCAGACGATCATCGCGCTGTTCCACTCGCCCACCGGCTTCGGGTGCGCGTTGACAGCCGGC
>CAYSXF010000756.1:0-3036 GCA_964434815.1 uncultured Lentisphaeraceae bacterium | reverse complement strand
CACCGGACTCGTCGAAGTCCATCTCCGCCGCGGCGATGCCAGGTCGCTCGAAATCGCGAAGAAACTGGGCGATTTCTTTGTCGCTGTCTGCCCGCGTCTGAACGATGACGCCGTCATGAAGACCTTTTCCGGCGACCAGCACGCGGTCGGCTACATCTGCTGGACTCAGATCACCGAGGGCCTCGTCGGACTGTACGCCGCCACAAAAGACGTCCGCTACCTCGATCTGGCCCGCAACATGGCAGGGCGCGTTTTTATGCACGAAGGCCAGCACAGCCACGGGTTTCTCACCGCGGTCCGCGGCATGGTCGACCTCGCCGCTGCGACGGGCGACAAGCAATGGCTTGAGCGCGCCGCCGGGCTCTGGCAAGGCGTCGTCGACTCCGGCAACCTTCTGCCGCACGGGTGCATTCCAGAGGCGTTCAAGCCGATGATCATGCGCGACGAGGGCTGCTCGGAAGCTGACTGGGTGCGGCTCTCGCTGAAACTGTGGCAGGCGACGCGCGACGAGAAGTATCTCAACGCGGCTGAGCACGCGGTGTTCAACGAATTTGCGCTGAACCAGTTTTCGACCGGCGACTTTGGGTGCCGCACCATCTCCGCGTTAGGCGTGGGCGGCGCGGTGACGCATGCGCCAAAAGGCGGCGCGACCAATCAGAAGTTCTCCGCCGTCAGCATTGCCTACGGTCAGGCGCGCGCATGGTGGTGCTGCACGTTCCACGGACTACGCGCGTTTCCGGACATCATGGACTCCGTCTTCCATGTCGACAACAACACGCTGTCCTATGACCTGCCGCTCGACGGCCATGGTGGCATCGGCAGTTTCGCGGTCAAAGCGGTCTCGACGCTCGGCATCGATGCGGCCTGCCGCCTCGAGGTGGCCGAGGCCGATGGCCGCGAGCACGCCATCGCCGTGAGGTCTCCGCCATGGTCAGATGTGCCGCAACTATCGGTCAACGGGGCTGCCGTCGCAGCCGCAGGACAGGGCTCATGGCGCACGCTTCACCGCTCGTGGCAAAAGGGCGATGTCGTCACGATCCGCTATCCGCTCAGCACGCGCGTTGTCAAAAATCCGTCCAATCCGTCTGTCGTCGGTTTCGCGCGCGGCCCGTGGATGCTCGGCGTCGAGCCTGACGGCAGTCCGGCTTTCTTCGACGAGCCCATGACTAAAAACGTGGTCCGGGTCTCCGGTCTGTCTGGAAGTCCAGAACTCAATTCTGCCCCACACGCCGCAGCGAACTCCGCGGGAGCCTTTGGGCTGCCCGCGGCGCGCGCCGGGCTGTGTTTCATTCCCGGCGGATATCCGATGCAGCCTCAGGCCGCCTTGCTTCGCCCGCTGGCTGAACAGACGGGGCTCCGCGATACGAACGAGTGGATCTTCTGGTTCTCTCCTGATCCAGCCGCCTACCGCTGATCACAGGTAGCGCCTCTTCGCAGGCGCATAGTCAAATGGGCGTGTCTATAGGGAAAGTACGCCCCAGCGGGGGCTTGACTTCCGGCACCGGATACGGGAAACTCTACCTCACTTTGTTTGATGGATTTCCGGCGGGCGTTTGTAGGCTCCCCGGGCTGGAGGTTTTTGTGGAAGCGATTGAAGTGATGCGTCATAGCGCCGCCCATGTGATGGCGGCGGCGGTCTGTAAGTTATTCGATAACGTGAAGTTGGACATCGGCCCCTCGACTGAGGACGGGTTCTATTACGATTTCGATATGGAGCACCGGCTCGCGCCGGAAGATTTTCCGAAGATCGAGGCAGAGATCAAGGCGATCATTAAAGCCGGTCTGCCGTTCGAACGGCTGGAAGTTTCGCGCGAGGAAGCGGCCAAAGTTTTTGCGGATCAGAAGTACAAGCTGGAGCGTCTGGCGGATATCCCCGAGGGCGAGACGGTTTCGCTCTACCGCTGCGGAAAATTCGTTGACCTGTGCCGGGGTCCCCATGTCGCCACGACGGCGGATATCGGCGCGGTGAAGCTCATGGCCGTTGCCGGCTCGTACTATCGCGGCGACGAGAACAACGCGATGCTGCAGCGCCTGTACGGCATGGCGGACGTCTCACAGGAGGCGCTGGACGCCGCGCTGGCCCGCATCGAAGAGGCGAAGAAGCGCGACCACCGCAAGCTCGGCAAGGAGTTGGAGCTGTTCAGCATCAGCGAGGACGTCGGCCCGGGCCTTGCGCACTGGCATCCGAAAGGCGCGCGCGTTCGTGTGGCGATCGAAGATTACTGGCGCCGCGAGCATTTCCGCTCGGGCTACGAGATGGTGTTCACGCCGCATGTTGGCCGGGCCAAGCTGTGGGAAACATCAGGGCATTTGGGCTTCTACCGGGAGAGCATGTTCCCCTGTATGAACGTGACGGAGGGCGAGGGTTCTCACACCACGGTTGAGCAGTACTATGTGAAGCCGATGAACTGCCCGTTCCACATTCAGATTTACAAGACCCGCCGCTATTCGTACCGCGACCTGCCGCTGCGCTGGGCGGAGATGGGCACGGTGTACCGCTACGAGAAAGAGGGCGTGCGCCACGGGCTGCTGCGCGTGCGCGGCTTCACGCAGGACGACGCGCATATCTTCTGCACGCCGGAGCAGGTCGAGGACGAGATTCGCCGCACGGTGAATTTCGCTCTGCGCATCTTGCGGCGCTTCGGGTTCACCGACATCACGGCCTACCTCTCCACCCGCCCCGAAAAGGCGGTGGGCTTGCCGGAGCGCTGGGAGCAGGCCACGCGGTCGCTCGAGAGCGCGCTGAAAGCCGAGAGCATCGCGTATCATGTCGACGAGGGCGGCGGGGCTTTCTATGGCCCGAAGATCGACCTCAAGATCAAGGACGCGCTAGGGCGCCCATGGCAGCTTGGAACGATTCAGTTCGATTTCAACCTGCCGGAGCGTTTCGACCTCTCGTACATTGGCGAGGACGGCAAAGAGCACCAGCCTTACATGGTGCACCGCGCGCTGCTGGGCAGCCTGGAGCGCTTCTTCGGCATCCTCATCGAGCACTACGCCGGGGCCTTCCCTGCGTGGCTGGCGCCGGAGCAGGTG
>CAYSXF010000755.1:0-3042 GCA_964434815.1 uncultured Lentisphaeraceae bacterium | reverse complement strand
TGGTGAGACTGGTCAACGATTCGTCGAACCAGGGGCGGTACTGCTGGATCTGCTGCTGCACAGTTTCCAGTTCACCGGCGGTGGCGGACATCTTCTCCCATTGGGCGCTCAGGCTGAGCAGCAGCCATTGCTGAATGCCAAACACGCCGCTGGCCAGCACCAGTAACGCTGCCGCCACGGCGCCTGCGGCTTGCAGTTTTCCAGACGCGCATTGCCGCGCGAGCCGTTTCCAAGGCGGAATATAGGGCGGCAGAAATTCAAGGCAACAAATGTGGCCAGTCAGAAAGCGCGCCGCCAGACTGAAAGCCATGGAAACAGCTACTCCGGCCGGGATGGGAACGCCGAATTCGGACGGCAGATATTGCGTCACCCGCTCGACCGAAAGTTCCGGCGATTCGAAATGCGGGGACATCTCCGTGGCCAGTTGGCGCACCAGGCCGGGCGGCCCAAAAATGCGGATGCGTTTGACGGCAGCCCGGCATTCAGGTGCCAATTGTCCGAGCGTAATGCGCGTCTCGCGTGCCACCAGATCGGCATGAACGGTCGGCTGGCTGGTGTTGGTTTCCAGCACGCCGTCAAGAACCCGCAATGCCGCAACGCCACCGCCGCAGGTCACTTGCAAGGAGGCCTGGTCCTCGCCGAGAACGAGCGCCAGCACGCCATTGAAACGCACGTCCGATGGCAGTTGCAAGGCGGTGATGCCGGGCGCAAAACTCAGCGGTTTCAGCCGTGCGGCACGCAGCGCCTGCTCCAGACGTTCCAAATGCCCGGCAGGTATGCCGACTAAAGTTGTCTGGTCCTGCCCCGGCGGAACTTTCGACCGCGACGCGGCCACCCGCAGAGTTGCGACATCGCATGGGAACCCTCGCTCCGACTCGATTTGGAGAAATCCAGCCACATCGGCTTCCGGTATCGGAGGGATGCTGGTCTGTGTGGTCAACGCCCATTTCAGAGGCACAGCAACCACGCAGCAGCGTTGACGGATACCGGCTGCCTCCAAGTGGTTGAGAATCTCCCGGCCTACCAGCTCCGGCTCGTTAGTCAGCGGATCGAGCGCCAGCGTGGCTGTGAAAGTTTGAGCAAGTTTCAGCGCCCCGTTTTGCTGGAGTACGACCGCACCCTCCAGATGGTTGCCGTCCAGCGCCAGCCCCAGCAGGGATGACATGGGGCGGCGCTTTACGAAATTCAGTTTCGAAAAAAGGCTCATCGTGTTTCCTTTGCCAGGTAGGTGCTTCGCACGGCATTTCCAAGCGCCCAGCCGAGGCGGCTCAAATCCTGCCGGTAGACCACATGTACGGCGCCGGCACTGAGATCAAAAATGAAACGGGTGCGCCGGTATCCGCGGCCATACGGACCGAGCGCGGCAATATCGGCGGTGAATTGGTAGCTGTGCGTGGTGATGAAATCGCCTTGCGCGAGAGACTGTACAATGGCACTGCTGTTTCCGAGAGCCTCCACGATCCAAGCGATTGAAGTCAGGTTGTTTTGGTTCTGCTGCCGATAGGTGATCAATTGCTGGGCGGTTCCCGCATCCATGCCGGGCAAACAGGAGAGGACCACGGCATTGGCGGTGTTGATGTTGATGCGGCCATAAATGCAGGTGGCGCTGCTGGCAGTGAGCGAGTTGGCGATCTGCCCGAATTCCGCCGTGGTCATCCCGCTTTGCAGGTAGAATTGCAGCAGATTACTGAACACAACCGCAGTCCGGCCGGGCCGGCGCGTGACACGCTCCAAGACTTGTTTAGCGCGCGCGGCGCCGAAGGTGGTTTGCAGGAGCGGCTCAAGTTGCGAACGGGTGTTAACATTGGCCAGCGGGGTGCCATCGCTGTGCAGATTAGGCTCCCGGCTAAAGGTAGTGAGGTACTCAAACAGCCCCGCTGCGACCACGCCATTGTGGTTAATGTCGGCTTCATTTGCGTCGAGGATGCCGTTGCGGTTGATATCCGATCCGGCCAGCAAATCAACGGTCGCGCCGTACACGAGCCGGAGTTCGTCCACCGTTTCAAAAGAGGCGTTTTTGGCCGCGTATCCTAGCGGAGCATAATTTACGGCGGCCAGGGGTGACCCCGAGGAACTGCGCCAGTCCAGAATCGCTTGCACAAAATCCGGGGTGATGTTTGGCAACGCCGTGAGTTCGTTGGTGCTGGCGTGGTTCAGATTCATTTTTGAACCTTCGTCGGTCAAGGAAAAATACGGCTCGGTCGTAACAGCTCCGCTTGGATCACGGCCGATGAGCCAGAAGCGGGCGTCGCCGACAGGCACGGCTGCCGCCTGATACACCGTGAGATCAGGAACCACGCCGTTCGTGGCAAAGGCGCCGAGAACCGCGCCAACATACCGAGCCGCACCGTCAATAGCCTGATCGGCGGCAAGGCCTGCCGCACGGTTGGCCGATGCGCGCAGTTCCGACGACATGGCGTCCGCAAAGCAGATCGCAATCGCGACCAGCCCGAATGAGATCCAGAGCACAATCACCAGCACGGAGCCGTTATTGGTAAGGGACGTCTTCGTTTAGGTCCCTCCTACAACGGCACGCTGCAACTGGTTGGTGCGCGATTGTGAGACGATTGGAACCACACATTCTATCGGCTCGGCGGCCAGAGCACCGGCAAGCTGGAGGCGCACACGCACCGCCACAGGAAGGTTGGTGTTGCCGTTGGTCGTATCCCAGGCGTCCAGCCATTGCGTGCCGTCATAGCACGAGAACTGGAGGTTTTGCAGACCGCCCATGACATATTGGTCGTCCACATCGGGCACCGAGGTGCAGAGCAGGTTTCGCGTCACACTGCGGATCAAATCGCTCCCGCCAGAAGATGATTGGACAGTCGGGGGCTTCAATTCATAGGTGACTTTCTGGATGTCCGCCCAAGGTTCATTGGCACGCAACACGCCGGTGGCGGTATACATTTCAATAGCCACGGGCTGGCTCATGTTGAGTTCGCTGACTTGGCCGACTTTGAAGTCGCCGGCCAGCAGTCCGCCGGGAGCCATCGCGCATTGCAGATCGCGGCGCAGGATGGCCGTGGCCTGCTGTGCGGGAAG
>CAYSXF010000754.1:0-3044 GCA_964434815.1 uncultured Lentisphaeraceae bacterium | reverse complement strand
GTCAAAGTCCCTACGGCCGTTTGCAGCGCTGCGCGTGTCGCAGCATCCGCCGATCCGAACGCGAAGAGCCTCTGCGTATAGGGCATGACAACACCGTCCGGCAGCGCCAGCTTCATGCTTCCGACGACTGTCAGCGAGCCGGAGACTGTGAGGTTCGCCCGGTACGCGCCGCCTTCGAAGGTCACCGTCAGGTTTCCGTTGACGGTCGCTGTGCCCGCCAGTGTGCCGCCGCTGCGAATCGTAATGTTGGTTACGCCGGTCAGGGTCGCGCCCGTCAGATCAAGCGTGCCGGCTTGAACGATGATCGTGCCGCTGAACGCCAGTGCGCCCGAGAGCGTCTGCGTCGCAGCGCCAATTTTAGTCACCGTGCCCGTGCCCGTGATTCCGCCCGCGTAAGCCGCATTTTCAAACCCGTTGATGCCGAACGCCGTCGAGGAGGCCAACACGACCGTACCCGTGCCGCTCAACGGGCCGACCGTCTCGCTTGCCGCGTCGATCCTCAGCGCCGCCCCGGACGCGACATACGTGCGCGACACATCGGGAATCGCGTCCGCCGCCGACTGCCCTGCCGGAAGGTCCAGCGCCCACGTCCCGGCCACGGCGCCGCGCGCCGTGTTCACGTTCTGGTTCGTGCGCGTGTCGACGGTGTACCACGTGTTCGAGTTATTGCTGATCTCCAGCGTCCAAGACAGCGGATCACGTCCTTGCCCGTTCGGCCCAGTGTACCAACGGTAGCCGTTGAAAGCCATCGGCTGCCCCATGCTCACCGTGAGCGGGTTGACCATCACGTCGCTGTACCAGCGGTTGGTCGTGCCCGCTCCGGGCGGCACGATATTATCGACCGCCATCGACGGGCGATAATAGGTTCCGCTGACATTGTAGCCGTCGCCCGGCGCGCTCGCCGTGGTGCCCGCCGGATAGGAGACAGGAGTCCCGTCGAGCAGCAGTTGCAGCTCGGCAAGCTGGAAACCTGTGTTGCCGAAATCACTGCTCTGCCAGCGCGTGTCCGTAACAGTGAAACGCAAATACTTGGCCGAGACTGCCGAAAGCTTGAGCGCCGCCGTGTTGGTTGCAGCCCACAGATCCGCCGTCAGCTTGTAGCGCCCCGGCCGCAACGAGAAGGGTCCAACCTCTTTGGCCGTGCCAAGAGTGAACGACGGGAGCGTCACCTTTGTCTGGCTGTCGAGAGGCACCCAGGTCACTCCGTCGTTGCTGCCGTCCACCGTCCACGAGACAGGCGACCGGAATTCATCCGATGGATTAATAGCCGCGTTGTACCAGTGATAAGCGTCAAAGGAAACGCTGCTCTTCATATCGATCACAACCGGATTCGGGATCGCCGCGCTCAGCCAGCGGTTCGTCGTCCATCCGTCGACGGCTTTCTGGGGGTTGCCGTCTGAATGGGCATTCGACGTCGCGCTTCCCGTTGTCCCCGATGGATAGGCCAGAGCGACGCCGTTGCGCATGAGCTGAAATTCAGCGATCGCATAGGGGTATCCGTTGGCGTCAGTGTTGTTGCCCTTCGTCAGCGTCGGATTGAAACGCACATAACGGAATTTCCAAACCGGGGCCTGGACATTCAGCACCCCCTGCTCGACCCGCGTGTCGCCGCTGTACGTGCTGCCCGCATCAATCAGCGCCAACGTGCCGCTGCCACGCTTAGTCAGCCCAATCGATGACGTCGAACCATCCGCCAGCGCACCAGCGAACAGAGTCTCCCCATTGCTGCCTACAGTCACCGCAGCGGGCGCAGCGCCATCATTGACCGCCGTCACTGCAGCGGCCGCAGATGGCACGCTGAGCGCCGCATTGCCGCCCAGCAACAGGCGTCCCTCACCCGAAACCGTGCCAGCGAACGATCCGGCGTCGGCCACGCGCAGCGATGCGCCAGCAGCCAGCGCGACCTCACCCGAACCGGTCAGTCCGGCCATCGACTCGTCCTGAAGCGTTACGCGAAGCACCGAGCCAGATGCCACATAAGCGCCCATCGCCGCAGAAACGGCGTCGCACGGCCACGCGCCGCTGAACGCATAGGCGCCAGCCAGCGCGCCGCGATTCGCCGTAATCGCCGTCTGGTTCGTCCGCGCATCCGCCGTGAACCAGGCCGTGCCGTCGGCGCTGACCTCGACCGTCCAGTTCAGAGGGTCGCGGTCCGTTATGTCGGTGCAGGTGTACCACCGGTAACCGTCGCACAGCACCGCCCGCTTCATATCGATGGTCCCCGATGCCGGCAGCGCACCCACCTGCCAGTACGTGCGCGCATTGCTGTCGATCAGCGATCCGGAGACGTTCGCACCGGAGGACGAGGTGGCTGTGATGGCGGTGCCGGAAGGCCAGGCCACGGGCTGGCCCTTGAGCAGGAGTTGGAACTCGCCCATTGCCGGCATCGTGCCCGCCACGCGGGCCGTCCCCGGGGAAACGCGCACATACCGCACGCCGGTGCCAATAGCCAGAGTGCCGCCTTCGACGCGCAGACCGCCGGTGGCTGTCTGCGAACCCGCAGCGCCCGCCAGAGTGAAAACATTGGTTCCAGTCTTGGTCAGACCCAGCGGCGCACCGTCGGCAAGCGAGCCGAAGAATGTGCCGCCGGCACCGCCCTCGCCGACCGTCAGCACCGCAGCCGCAGCGCCACCGTTGGTCACCGCGCTTGAAAGCGACGCGCTGTCCAGCCGCCCGACGGTCTCTGAAATCCCGTTCATGTCCAGCGTGCCGCCCGTCAGAATCGCGCTGCCGGCGATCTGGTTGCCGCCCGTGCCAGACAGCTTCGCTTTCGCGCCCACGCCTACTGTGAGATCCCGCACAGCCGACACGCCGCTCTTATTCAAAACCGCGTTGCCAGCCGCCACCGACAAATCCAAGACCGGATTGGCAGCGGAACCGCTCAGGGTCAGCGTGCCGCTTCCGCGCTTAGACGCCGCGCCGCTCACAACGCCGCTCAAAACCAGCTCCGCATTCTGCACGTCGAAGCCGCCTGACGTTGCCTGTATGTTGCGAGTCACGGTTACGCTCGCGCCCGAGGCATTGCCGAGATATCCGCCCGAGAG
>CAYSXF010000753.1:0-3056 GCA_964434815.1 uncultured Lentisphaeraceae bacterium | reverse complement strand
ATGCGGCAGGCCACGCGCCCTTTGTCCAGCCCTTCCGACGCGAACGCCGCATATGCCGCACCTATCAAAGAAATTGAAAAACCGGCAACCGATCGACTCATTCTCTCCCCCTTTTCGCATTCGCAGCGTCAGACAGCACCCGCGCGCCTGCCGCAAACCATGTGGGCATTGTGCACAACCCGAGCCGGAAAGACAAGTCCCGACACGCTCAGCCTCTGTGATCCGTCACTTCCGACTGAACATACACGCTATAATCTGTGGGCAAAACCCGTGCGGTTTGTTATCTTACCAACTCTCTTTATGACTACCTTCCACATCACTGACCTGCCCGAAAGCCAAGCGAAAATCGATACGTTCCTCGGCGGAACCCTTCGCGTCGTTTCGCACTCCGGCTTGCACGCCACCGAAGCGCTGCTGATCGAGCGCCTGCCGCATTTTCGGCTCGCACCAGCATCGCTCCTGATCGCAGGCAATCGCACCGGCGCTGTGACCCTCGCAGCAAACACGCTCTATCCAGCCTGTGCGATCACCTGCCACGCGTTCGACGTCCACCACGCCCGCGCCGTCCTCCGCAACCTCAACGCAAACAAACAGCCCGCTGCGTTTGTTCATGACCCCTTTGTCACACCTCCCACCGACCTCTGCACTCCGACATCCGGTCCCGTCCCGCAATTCACAGTCGCCTGCACCGCACAAGTTCCGCCCGGGAGTTACGATGCCGCGCTTTTCATGGCCACACCCGGCACGATGACAGGTGAGTTGATCCTCGACCAACTGGAAGACATCCACCAGAACCTGGCCATGGGCGGCACCTGCGTGATCGCCTGCGAGGCGGACACCGGGCCGCTTCTCAAGCAGATCAAAGCGATCTTCGGCAACCACTCCATCCACCTTGACAAAAACGGGCTGCTCTGCGTGACGTCTGTCAAAAAAGGGACGCTCGAAAAGAGGCGCGATTTCAGCGCCGTATTTCCGGCCTCTCTCCCGGGCGGCGAGGCAATCGAGCTCTGCTCACTGCCGGGCGTTTTCTGTCACCGCCGCCCGGACAACGGCGGTCTCGCCCTCGCGGAGGTCGCGGCCCAGGAGCTGCGGCCCACCATGCTGCGGCTGCTCGACATGGGCTGCGGCTGCGGGATTGTCGGCATCCTGCTCGCCCGGCGCCAGCCGGATTTGCGCGTGACCTTCATCGACTCGCACGCCCGCGCCATGGCTGCCACCCAGCGCAACCTCGTCGCGCTGGGCCTTACCGGCCACAGCCTGTGTCTGAGCGACACCGGAACCCGTCAGACCGGCTTCGATCTCTTCGCCGGCAACCCGCCCTACTACTCCGACTTCAAGATCGCCACCCTTTTCATGGACACCGCCTATGAAGCCCTGCGCCGCGGCGGAACCTGCCTGCTCGTCGCGAAATCGGCGCGCCGGCTGGAGGAGGCGATGATGGAGAAGTTCTACAACGCGGAGATCCTGCCGCGCCGCGGCTATGGCGTCGTGCGCAGCTTGCGACAGAAACGAGTCGTCGAAACCGCCAATTAATAAGAGTTTTGGTTTTATTAGCGTTTATTCGCGTCCATTCGTGGGCAGAGAAACTATTCGCAAACAACTTGTTTTTTGTTCTCAGGCCGTAAGGTAATAAAGGGGAAATCGCCATGCCGATACCGTCCCGGATAATCGCGTTCGCGTTGAGCCTCATCGCCGTGACTCGCCTCTATGCCGCCCCCCCGCCCGAGCGGCCTAACATCCTGTTCATGTTCGCCGACGACTGGGGGCGCTACGCCAGCGCCTATGCGCCTGTCGACAAAGTTCCGTCACTAAATGACGTGATCAAGACGCCGCACGTTGACCGCGTCGCCAAAGAGGGCGTGCTCTTCAGGAACGCGTTCGTCAACGCGCCGAGCTGCACACCGTGCCGCAGCTCGCTGATGTCGGGACGCTACTTTTTCAACACGGGCCGCGGCGCGATCCTCTGTTGCGCCGTGTGGGATCAGTCCATCCCGAGCTTTCCGCTACTTCTGCGGGACGCGGGCTATCACATCGGCAAGAGCTACAAAGTCTGGAGTCCGGGAACGCCCGCCGACGCGCCGTTCGGAGGGCAGAAGTACGCATACGAGCAAGCCGGCCGCGCTCCCAACCACTTCTCCATCGAAACGGAGAAGCGCCTTGCGGCCGGTCTCAGCGTCGAGGCCGCGCACCAGGAAATCCTTGGTCAGGTGCGCAAGAATTTCGATGCGTTCCTTGCCGCTCGCCAGGCGGGCAAGCCCTGGCTGTATTTCTTCGGCACCACCACCACACACCGCAAGTGGGTGAAAGGTTCCGGCAAGAAACACTGGGGCATCGAGCCGGACGCGCTGAAAGGCAAACTGCCGCGCTCATTGCCCGATGTGCCCGAAGTCAGAGAGGACGTCGCGGACTATCTGGGCGAATGCCAAGCCGTAGACGCCTGTGTCGGCGTCCTCATGAAACGGCTTGAAGAATCGGGCGAGCTTGAGCGCACGGTGGTGGTGCTGAGCGGCGACCACGGCTTCCCCGGCGTGCCGGACGGCAAGTGCAACCTGTACGACTTCGGCACGGCCGTGCCGCTGGTGATCCGCTGGCCCGGCGGCAAAAAAGGGCGCGTGCTCGACGACTTCGTCTGCCTGCCCGACCTCGCGCCTACCTTCATGGAGCTCGGCGGCGTAAAGCCTCCTTCGGATATTCCCTCGCGCTCGCTGCTGCCCCTTCTGACGTCCGACAGACAGGGACAGGTCGATCCAACGCGCACCTGGGTTATCTCCGGCCGCGAGCGGCATGTGGACAATGCGCGCGAAGGCAACCTGCCCTACCCCATGCGTGCGCTGCGCACGCCTGATTTCCTGTACGTCCGCAACTTCGCTCCCGACCGGTGGCCCATGGGAGCGCCCTATGCGGCGGCAGGCCCCACAGAAACTCTTTCAGCCGATCTTCTGGAGAACGAAACCCGCTATGCGTTCCCCGATATGGACGCAAGTCCGACCAAGGCATGGATCGTCCTCCACCTGTCTCTTATACACATCTGACGCTGCCGACGAATAGAGAGGTGT
>CAYSXF010000752.1:0-3057 GCA_964434815.1 uncultured Lentisphaeraceae bacterium | reverse complement strand
CCTCTCTATTCGTCGGCAGCGTCAGATGTGTATAAGAGACAGCTTCGAGACCGTCGCTTGGCCGGACCGGCTGGGACTGATTCTCGCGGCGCGATCTGGCCTGCGCCCCATTCCGGCAGGCGATTCGAGCTTCGGACACGTCGGCGGCGGCTTCGGACTGGACGGCACGAATCATCTCGAGATTCCGCACAGTCCGGACATCGATCCGGAACGTTTCACATTGGAGTTGTGGGCCTTTGTTCCGACGGACTGTCAGGTGTCTGAGCGGACGCATCCTTGGCTTGTTTGCAAGAACCGCAACGAAGCCACCGAAGGAAATTACGGCATCGTGATTCTTAGCGGCAATCCGCAGGCGCGACTGAACATCGGCGGCGGCAGCGCAAACGCGTTCACTGCTGAAGCTAGGCATGGCATGCTGAAGGCCGAGGCTTGGAATCATTTGGCGATGAGTTACGACGGCGACACGCTGCGTCTCTATGTCAATGGCGAGGCCGCAGGCGAGCGCAAAATCGGTCAGAAACGCGTGCCTGGGCGCGACGGACTGGCATTCGGGCGGCGGCAAGACAACTGCGGGGACGGATACCATTTCCGCGGCGTGATCGACGAAATCCGGATTTATGATCGCGCATTATCGTTAGCAGAGGTTCGGTCACGCTACACCAACCCCGAGGTTTCAAAGGCAGTGATGAAACCTGTCCGCGAATGGAGCTTCCGTCCTGATGGGCAGCCTGCTCTGACGCAGACTCGCGAGCAGTGGAAGCAGTCTTCGATAGAGGTTTGTTTAACCACGCAAAAGGGCACGATGCGGCAGCGTGTGGATCAAAAAGACGGGTTGTCCGGGGAGTGGCATGAGGAATCCATGACGCTGGACGCGTGCGATATCAGGACTTTTACGGAGAGCGGGCTTGGAGCTTCTCTGTGTCATCTGTTTAGCGTGTCGCCGAAGCCTCTGCCGCCAGTGAGCGTGCAGGCGGCTAGGTTTTCCGGCGGTGCGCCACTCCCAGTGGATGTCGATGTTGCGCGCGGCTGGCATCGGGTGAGCCTCGAAGGGGTGGAGCCGGTCCTGCCGGCGGGCGTGGGCAGGGGCAAGAACGACGCGATTGAGCGCGTGCGGCTGTTTCTGTCGAACCCTGCTGACCGAGAACAACCTGCCCGGTTACTGTTTGAAAAGAGAGCCGGGATTTCAATCACCGGAGTCTCCGCGGTCCTGCGTGACACGGTGGGCAACCCGACCGGCATTCCGGTGCAGCTCAGCAAGAACTGGCATAACCGGCCCGAGGGAGGCGTTTATGTGGGGCCATGGTTCCACGGGTTTTCGATGGTGCGACTGCCGCCGAAAGCGACGGTCGAACTGGAATTGACGCTGGCTTACGCGCACTGGGGCGGCGTTGCGGCTGCATCGCATGCGCAGCTCTGTCTGATCGGCTGGGGCAGCAACCAACTCTGGGACCAGAGCGCGCTCGGCTCGTGGGGCGAGAGCATCTGTTACGAGCCGGATCAGGCGCAGGCGCAGGCTGCGGTGCTCGACGTGCGGCCCGTGATGGTCCGCTCGATGAACAGCAACTCGGAGTGGGGCTGGACCCACAATGTCGGGGGTGCGGACTTTTTCCGTCTGTTCGACGTAAACGGAAAGCGGGTCTTTCCTGCCCGCATGCGCACGGTTTACGTCAAGCAGGGGCCTTGCCTGACTGAAGTGATTTATGCGGGTCACACCGGTTCTGCGCTCGAACATTCGGTCACCGTGAGTTTGGGACGCACCGATGACATCGTGCGGGGTGTTTACCGCTTGCGGCTTGATGTTAAGGAATCGATCGATTTTTCGCGCTTCGTCATTTTCCAGATCGGCGCGGACACTTATAGCTACACCGGTGAGCGCAAGATGGCGGTCGGCGACGAGACGGGGCTGTTGAAAGAATGGGACACGCAGTGGGGCGGCGATGTGTATCGGACTGCGCCGGTGGAATGTGTCGGACGCGCTCCGTGGGTCTCACTGCATGATGCCGTGCCGCGCGTGAAGGCGGGTGAGCAGGGCGCGTGGGCCAACCGCGGGTTCGTCATCCGTTCATGGAAGGCGCGTGTGGGCGGAAAAGAAACTGGGCCGTGGCTTGCTGAGCGCGGAGCGAAGGTGGGCGGCGTGGACACCTCCACGGCCGACATCGTAACGCCGCCGGGCGTCACCCGTCTTGTGGCAGGTGACTTTGTTGAGGCAACCTTTGAACACATTATTATGCCCCAGTTCGCTAAGGACTACTATGGTCCCAACAAGGAACTTCGCGCCGCTTTGGCAGAGGGCGAAAACACCTGGCGCATGATCCATCGCGAGGCGCTATGCAACGGGCGACGCGTGACTGTGACAAAGGGGACGCTCATCAGCCTGTGGCCGTCCGTGTGTGTCTGCGCGATGAACGATTCGGCTGAATTTACGTTCACCGACGGCCTTGGCTTTGTGCCCGTCACCTTTACTGGCCTTGCCTCGCCGGACGGCTATACGCTTACTCTCGATGGACAGCCTGTCGACCAGAGCGTTCACGGAAACGACTTCTGGCAGACCGACTACGCCGCCGCCGCGCAGGAGTGTCAACTGACGTTCAATATTCCGTTCTCGACTGGCAAATCCCACGCGGTGCGTCTGGTCAGAAAGCACTAAAGCGGATAAAATTGTCCTCAAAAGATTGATCTGAAAGGTACGGCGCGTGATGCAGGCACTGCTAGATTGGCTGTTATATCGATGCGGAATCATCTGCGCGATCGGCATGGCCTTGGTTGCTCAGGGGGCTACAGTGTTGCCGTCCGAAAACGCACTCTGCAAAGTAAAGGCAGGCGCGCTAGGGTTCGACACGCTGTTGTTAGTCCAACGCAGGCCGCTTAATCCGTCACACGTCTACACCTATCACGTCGAGGGGTTGGCGAAAGGGGGCGGGCTTTACACGTTGTCGCTGCGCGATAATAAACGGGTTCGGCTGGTTGATGCGTCTGACGGCGTGATCCTCGATTGTCAGGTCTCGTATGACTGTCTCTTATACACATCTCCGAGCCCACGAGACAGGCAGAAATCTC
>CAYSXF010000751.1:0-3061 GCA_964434815.1 uncultured Lentisphaeraceae bacterium | reverse complement strand
TGAACAGGTTAACGCATCCGGTTTCCTCAATCGGGTCACGGTTCAGCCAACGCCCTAGCTCGGGCGAGTAGAAGCGGTAGCCGTAGTAGTACAGCCCTGTCTCTTCATCCAAATATTTGCTTGAGAACCAAAAATGCAGATCGTGAACAAGTGAACCTGCGGCAATCACGGTTTTGCCGAAGGGATCATATTGACGGCGTGCAACCAAGCTGCCATTGGAATCCACATACTCCGTGATGTTGCCGTTGGCGTCATAGCAGGGGAAATACACGCTGCTGTCATCCTTGATCACAGCCAGTAGACCGCCAACCCCGCCCGCGCCCTGCAGCGAGCCCGACAAATCCAAGCCCCACACATAGCGGGTCACGTTGGTCGTGCCGGTGCTTTCATTGATGACGGCCTCGGCTGTCATGTTCCAGCCGTCGTAAATGAAGATGCGCGTTTCGTTACCCGCAGTCTTCCGGATGCGGCGGCTCTGGTGGTCGTACGCGTTGCATACGGCTTCTGTTGCGTTAGACGCGCCAACCATGCGGTTTTCGGCGTCCCACGAAAATCTGAAACAGCCGTCGAATGTCATGTTGCCGTCGGCATCATATGTCGGAGTGACCGTTCCCGCGCTAATTGCTGTGTATTGGTTAAGGCAATTCGCGATGTAGGCGTTCGTCGTCGCGTTCTCAGCCGCGAACAGCCTGTTGCCGATCGGGTCGTAGACGTAACCGTATTCATTGGTGTACATGACTGCGCTGATGACCTCCGACCGCGCATTGTAGCCGAATGCATTGGCCGTGCAAGCCGAACCGTCGGAGTCCGTGCGGGCGGTGCGGTTTCCCAAAGCGTTATACTGATAGCCGTATGCAGAGATCAGCGCACCGTTGAACAGGTTGCTCACTGCGTTGATGAGGCCCGGCCTGTTAGGATCGCGCCGGATGATGCGGCTCAGGGTGTTGCCGTTATCCAATACGGTTTCGCAGGCTTGGATCAAACCGTCGGCGCGGCTGTAGACGGTCACGCCGCTCCGACCTGCCGCGTTCGTCCAGGCGACCGAGCCGATGCGGTCCTCATCATCGTGGCCGTAACTAAGTGTGAGCGCACCCGTGTCGCCGTGACGCACGCAAATGCCGGAAGGACGCTGCCAGCCGTCAACGCAGCGCGACAAGTTCCACGAGTCTCCGCAGATAACGGCGGCCTCGTTCGTCAGTGTCCCGAGCCCGCTGTAGGCGTAGGCGTAATCGGCAAGACCGTTTCCGGCCAGTGAGAGGCGTTGGTCGGCATCATAGGCGAACGACACCGCCGGAGTGGAGGCGGCTGATGAATAGCGGTTGCTGACCGCATGCCCAAGGCTGTCATAGGCGTACTGCACCCAATCGCCACGCGCCCATGTCTTCCGCGACAACCGGCCTTCCGCCGTGTACCCGTAGGCCACAGACGAACCGTCGGCATAGACCTTGTTGGTGAGCAGCCCGGTCGCGAAACGGTACAGCCAGCGCGTGGTGTCGCCGCCGGCGTTCTCATCCCGGTACGTGGTGAGCGCGGTGCGGCGGCCCGCCGTGTCATAGCCGCAGGCCACAGGATAGGTCGCGCCGGAAAGCGAGATCGTCTGTCCGAAGCTGTCATACCCGGTATGCGTCGTGTTGCCCCCCGCGTCAGTCCGCGCGGTTGCGCGGCCTTGGCTGTCGATAGAGGTGGACGCGACCGTGGTCAGACCGCCGTATGTCGCCCGGTTCGTCACACCGTTTCCGAAGGCGTCATATTCCACCGTCCGCACCGCGCGGACGAAAGACCCGTCGGGAGTGGCTTCTGTCTGCGACGCGGCGCGGGCGAAACCGTCGTAGGTATAGGACATGCGGTTTGCTGAGGACTGCGTCTCCACCGGATAGCTGTAAAGGGTGCGCCGCAAATCCGGCGTTGCCACACCGTCGGTCTGCGCCGTGGCTGTCTGGATGTGTGTATCCGTGTCGAGCGCGGTTTCGGTCGTCGTGGTTTGCCCGTTTGGGGCGATAGAAACGGTTCTGCCAAGCAACTGAGGCGTGAGTCCCGTGAGCTGTTCACGCACGGTACTCACGACATTTGTCCATCCGTTCCGGACTGAGGACTGCGTTGTCTCGCGCCAATATATGCCGCCGTCCTGTACGTACGCCGCCCGGCTGGCTGTCACGGTGTCGGCGGCGGAAATCTGCCCGTCGCTGTCAGCGTCGAGCGCGGTCGCGGCCACGTTGCCGAGCGCGTCATACACATACAGCGTGTCCGGCGAGCCGGTGCGGGAGGCGCGGAGAATGCGCGGGGTTGAGCCGTCGTAGACGTTGGAGATGACGCTCTGCGGCGCGGAAACACTGACCACGCGCCCGAGGAAATCATATACGGTTTCCGAGGCGGTCACGGCGGCGGGCATGTCGGACGCCTCCAGTGTGACCGTCTCGGTGCGGCATCCGCCGGCGCCGTATGACGTGGTGCGCGTTTCGCGCGTCCATTTGCCGTCCCAATTCTTCTGCCCGGTTGTCGCGCCGCCCCACACTTGGGTCGTGCGGTTCGTGACTCCTGCCGAAGCGGTTTCGGTGATTACTGAATTTGAGGCATAAGCCGTGCGCGACACGGTTTGTACGCCTAGAGGATCGGTTGTGACCGAGTAGCCGTCCGTGCCATACGGGTACTCGGTGCTGGTGGCGAGGTCGGGATAGGCCGGGTCGTTGGCGGGGTTGTTCGAGAAATACACGCGGAGGACGCGGCGGGTCTCACGGCCCAGAGCGTCCGTGAAGGTCTCGACTGCGGGATAAAGACCGTTTGCGCCGGGCAGACCGCCGAGAGAGAACTCTCCGGTGACCGACTTGTGGCTTTGGCCGGGCACGTTTATGAACTCGGTCACTTTGCCGTCGCGCCCGGCGGTCTCCTGAAGGTGGCAGCAGTCCCAGACGTTTTGGAGGCTGGTGCCGTCAGAATACGAAGTCAGAAGGAGGTGTCCGCTGTTGTCGAAATAATTCTCGTTCCACGAAAGGAGAGTGCCTTCCCCGCCGCCCGTGTAGAGCCGGGTCTCGCGACGCAGTGTGCGGCCTGTCTCTTATACACA
>CAYSXF010000750.1:0-3063 GCA_964434815.1 uncultured Lentisphaeraceae bacterium | reverse complement strand
TCGACCGGCGTCGGCAGCGGCTTATCCGCGACAGCCACCGGCGTGTATCGGACAAGTTCGCGTCCGTCAGGTGCGATGAGACGCCCTGTGATCTCCTGGTCTTTAACGGTGGCATCGACGGGAATCTCTCTCACATAAGGCGTATTCGGATCAATGTTGATGCTCTCAGAGAACTCTTTCGTTCCGAAAGTCAGCACCACCTTGGCGCGTTTGACTTTTGCCGTCGAATTGAACCCCAGAAAAACTTTGTCGGCTGCGCGCCGCTCAAGGTTGATTGCGGCGTCGATGTTCGCGCACTTCACACCGCCGATTTTCTTGATCGGATACCAGACCTGTTTGCAGGTGCGGGTCTCGTAGGGCGAAATCCAACTGTAGTCCGGCTGGTTGTCGGAGAAGCCGCCGACCATCAGCTCCAGATATGGCCCATCGTTATCGGTCAGCACTTTGTCCCACACGAAGCCGCCCGGATTGTTGCCCCACAGGAAAAACTTTTTGCCGCACACGATCTGGTGGTTGGCCACATGCGCCGTGCCCATCTGCTGGCCGTAGTCATACCCCGCCAGAAAATCGTTGTCAGGATCGACCGCGAAAATCGAGCGGTGATCCGTGGTGAAACTCTTCCACCAGCTCAGGTCCGCGATCTCATCCACCGCCGTGCATGGCCGTCCCATCGGGAACGGTGTAAAATAGTTTTTGTGATGATCCATACCCACGCGGCAGGAAGGCGGGAAGATCACCTGATAGTTGGTTCCGCAGTGAACCGACACGTTCGCCCAGTAGAGCATCGACTCGATGTAGGACTGGCGATTCATGAAACGGCAGTCCGCCTCCAAATACGAGCGGCCCGGCCTCATCGTCAGCCCGATGGACCACTTCATGCGCTGGCGCAGTTCCGTCTCACCGATCCAGACGGTCTTGCCGCCATCCGCGTTTTTCGTCGTCGTATAGTCCACCAGCATGAACGTCGTGGCGCGGTGGTGATGCGGAAAGTTCCACTCCACACCCCCGGAAGTCCATGCTCCAAGCATGCCGATCAGCGCGGGTTTGATGACGTGCTGCCGATAGAAGACCTCAAATCCCGTCGCTTTATCCGTGAGGTTGAAAAGACGTCCGCCGACTTCCGGCAGCACCGACATCTGCAAGTACTCGTTCTCCAGTTGCAGCGACGTATAGGTTTTGTCTACCTTTTCATCGTGCAGCGTATCTTGCAGCGGATACGGATAGACGCGGCCCTGTGCGCCCTGATACACGCGGCCGGTATAGAAAACCGGATTTTTGTCGCACGGCCCAGGCGGATAAGTCGGGATCGTGACCTTTGTTTCCTCAACGTTCACCCCGGCGACACCGAGCGACACCGATAGATAGAAATACGAATTCAGGCAAAGCGCTACAAAACGTTTCATACCGACCCCTCATCGAAAGTTTTTATTGCAGTTTGATCATGATAGAGTAGACGGATCGACGGAAACAATCCTCTTTTTGCGCAAAAAACACAAAACTTTTTGCGCAGGATTTGTCCAATCGAACAACCGCATGGCCATCGTTTTGCATATAATCTTACCTCGTCCGAGATTTGCTCTCCACGGACTCTCACACTTTGAAAGGTGTGAGAGAGCAGCATTGTCTCCTGTTTTCATCGCGTGTATCCCTACAAGCGACAACGAACAAAATATTCGTGCGGTTTGATCCATATTCCACTATTCTTTCTCTCACATATTGAAAGGTGTGATATGCCCAACCTTCATCCAACGCTTTGGCGAACCTGCCGCATCCTCGCAAACCAGCGGCGGCTGGCATGCCTAAGAACCGTTCTCTCCTTTCCGGGAAGCTCCGTCGAAACAGTCGCCGAAAAGGCGGGAATACCTACCGACCAGGCGAGCCTCTGCCTGAGAGCTCTACAAGCCCGCGGACTCATTCACGCCGAACGCCATAGCCGCTGGGTCCACTATACCCCTCATCCCGACCTTAGCGTTCCAGTCGCCACACCCATTCTGTTCGCCCTGCGCCGCGCGCTTCTCGCTGACAAACTGACCGACGCAGCCATCACCCTGACGCTGACCGCCTTTACGCACCCGCGGAGACTCGCGATCCTGAAACGTCTCACTCCAACCGCGCAACTGACCGCCGCGCGGCTCACCTGCGAAACCAGCATCAGCCCGCCAGCCCTTTGGCGGCACCTGAGCAAACTCAAACGGCGCGGTCTCGTTATTCAGACCCCCGACGGTTGGAAACTGGCCAACGTACTCACCCCGCTCTCGAAAGCCATGCTGACGCTCGTTGCCTATAGCGACGCCTAACGTTCCGGAGCCCCCTCTCGACCACATACCGCGCGTCCTGGTGATCCAAAAGACCAGCATCCAGCCCGGACGGGACAAGCTGCGGGGCATTTTCAACTACGCCCACCTGTACAGGCCATGGCATCTGCATCTGGTCCACGGGCGCTCAGGCGAACAGAAGCCGACCGATGCCACCGACTGGAATCGGTATGGCGTTCGGGAAATCTGCACACGCTGCGGATACCAGACCGATGTCCATTTACGCCGTATCTTCAAGCGCCGCTTCGGCTGCTCCATGCGCGACTATCGTAACCGTCTTTGCAAGTTGTAAAGCGGCTGTTCTCACCTTTTCTGAGGCGTGCCTTTCATGATGCAGTTCCGCACCGAATCCGCAACGTACACATTTCCCGCGCGATCCACGCAGAGTCCGGTCACCAGCCAGCCTGAACCGCCCATGGCCAGTTCGCTGCCGCCCAACTGCGCCACGCTGCCATCAGGCGAGACTTTCCAAATCACATGCCTCTCGCGGTCCGCCGCGTACACGTTTCCGGCTGCATCGACCGCAACACCGTCGAGCCTGCCAAACGGCGCGGAGCCCGCAATGGTCGTGACAACACCCTTGGGCGTCACTTTGCGGAGTGTGTTTCCGGCCGCTACAAACACATTCCCGCTCCGGTCTGCCGCCACCGCCAAGGGACGCGAGAAGCGGGCGGATGTCCCCGCGCCGTCGACCGTGCCCTCTGTCTCTTATACACATCTCCGAGCCCACGAGACAGGCAGAAATCTC
>CAYSXF010000749.1:0-3065 GCA_964434815.1 uncultured Lentisphaeraceae bacterium | reverse complement strand
GCGAAGCCCTGGGGCGCTGCCGCCCGTGCCGCTTCCCTTGCCGTCCGCCGCGCTATCCGGTGGACAACCTGGAGAAGCTGGAGAGCGCGGATCTCGAGAACGCCCTGCGCGAGGGCTCGGTCGCCATCGCCGAGGTCGCCGCCCTGTCCCACGAGAAGAGCGTCATTGACGCCGCTCTCGCCGCGGCCGGCGCGGGCACCGCGAAGGCCTGGGGCGACACCAGCGACCCCGTCTCGGACGTGGACGCGGCGATCCTGGCGGTCATCAAGGCGGCCAAGTACGGCAGCCTCATGGGCGTCGGCGTGCTGTTCGGCGCGACGGCCTGGGTGACGTTCAAGAACGCCTCCAAGGTCCGCGGCCGCTTCATCGTCGGCGCGGGTTCGGCCGGCGGCCTGGCCGTCCCGACGGAGAAGAGCGCGAGCAGCCTCTTCGTGGGCAACCCCGACGTGCGCTCGTCGTACATGGTTTACGACACGGCGCCCCAGGGCGTGGCCGAGGACATCCGTTTCCTGCTGGACAGCACGGTCCTGGTCTTCGCCCGCCGCGACAGCCCGACCCGCCGCGACCCGTCTTTCATGAAGACGTTCCGGCTGATGGGCCAGTACATGGTCCCGTCGAGTTACATCCGCGACGACGGCCGCGTCGAGGTCGCGAAGTTCGACTGGTCCGAGGACGTGCGCGTCACGAACTCGGCCGCGGTGGTGCGCCTGAACGTCACCGCGGGCTAGTCTCCCGCTCAGGTTTGCTCAATAGTGGCGCTGCCGGCGGGCGCCCCTTTTTTTCCCGGTGACTTTATGGCGACTTGGGTGATAGCTGATTGCGTTTACGGGATGCCTCCGGGTCTGGCGGCCGCTTATGGCGCTTTGCCCGCCGAGTACGCCGCCGCCCTTTTAACGCAGACCGCCGCCGGCACGATCGCGGACTTCCGCCGCGCCTTTTCCGCTTCCGCAGACCCTGTCGGCTGCACCTCCGGCACGCTTGTCCCCGACTTCACACTCTCCTATGTGCAGGCGACCGTCTGGTATCTTTTCGCCGCCAAGGTCGGCTACGACCAGGCTGACCTGCGTCCCGGTTGGACTTCCGCCGACCTGTATCTCCGCCAGGCTTTGCGCGATTTAGTTTCCGGCACCAGCGTTTTATCCTCCTCTTCCGCCGGAACGCCACGGTATGCCGCAGGCCCTTACTCGGGCGCCCGCGCCACCGTTTTCGGCGGTACCGGCGTTGCCGCCGCCGCCCCTTCCGACACCGGAACGGCTCCGGTCATCAATTACGTCAACCTCTCGCCCCCTCTATTTGTGTGACCCTATGGAAGTTTGCCAAGAGCCGACAGACAACATCGCCACGCTCTACGCCCGCCGCCTCATGGACGGCGACAGGGTGAGCGAGGACGAGATGCGCGTGATCGTGGCCGGCCTGATGCTTTCGGTCGACAGGCTCGCGCGCGGCCTCGCGGGTTTCGAGAAAGTCCTGTGGAGCGAGGAAAGGCTCAGGGCGCTCATCGGCGAGGAGTTTGAGAGGCGCTGCGCGGCGAAAGCGGCCGCCAAGGATGCTTCTTGCCCGGTTGCCGCCCCGGTTTCGGCCGGCGGTTCCGCGGCGTGGCTGGGCCGCATGTTCCGGGCGCTGTTCGGTCTCAGGTGATTTCGGCTGCCCCGCGGGTGCGGGGTTGCCGTTGCACCGGCAGGCGGGTGTCTGCCGGCGCGGTTTACTCAAGGAGGTGTGTCGTGGGTATCAAGATCAAAGGGTTACGCACGTTTATGGTGCTTGCAACAATTATCGTGCTGGCGTTCTGCCAGTATTTTATGAAACTCGCTGTCCCGGAATCGGTGTGGATGGTTTTGTTTGCCTCTGCCCTCGGATTCCTGAGGGCGGGGATGCCGAAGGCGTCCGCAGTCCTGCTGTTGGTTCTCCCGTGTCTGCTGATGTTGACGGGGTGCGTCTCGGACAAGCAGCAGGCCCGGCACCTGGACTCCTATGACGCATACGTCAAGGCGAAGCAGCAGACGTACGATCCGCTGATGTTGGAGGGGACCAACATGACGCTCACCATTTCGGGCGTCTCAAAATTCAAGGTGACCGCGCCGCTCGACAAGCTCGAAGCCCCGCCCGCGCCGTACGATGCCGGCAAGGATCTGATCGGCCTTGGGAAAGCCGTGGCCGAGGACACGGCTATCGGCTACCTCGGCGGCAAGATCATCGGGAAGGTCAACAGCGTTCAAGCGGCGCCTGCGGCGAAGTCAGCCACAAGTACAACGTCCACGCCATAGGGGGTTTTATGTTTTCCATCATAGGGCAAATTCTCGCCGGCCTCGCCCGGTGCGGGGCCGCGATCGCCGAGCATCTGAACCTTCCGGAAGTGCGCCGGAAGGGCGCGGCCAAGGCCGAGTCGGTTGCGCAGGCGGCGAAAGCCGACACCGATTCGGCTACGGCAGGCGCGGTTTATTCCGGCGACGAGGCGGATGTCAACGAGCAGCTTTCGAAGCTGCTCCCGGCGGTGGCCGTGCTTCTGCTCTGCGGTTTCTTGTGCGGGTGCGGCAGGACGGTGGCGGTTGTCTACGTTCCCGCTGACCGGCATGTCGTCCCGATGACCGGCACCAACGGCGTCGCCGGTTGGTTCGTCCCCAATGCGACTTTTAACGATCTGCTCAAGGCCGCGCAGCGTGCGAAGGATCTTGAGCTTCAACAGGCCGTTACGGCCAGAATGGAAGGTACACGATGAGTCCTGATTCAACTGCCGCCGGCAATCCGGCGGCTCCTGTTACGACGGCCCCTGCGGCCGTGGCGGCGACGCCCTGGTACAAACGGTTTCTCTCCTGGTTCGCGAAGGCGGCGAACGTCCTTTTCCAAATCGCGCTGCCCGGAGTGGAGGCCGGTGTGGCTGGGTTCCTGAACGACCCGCAGAATCAGGCCCTCGCTCTCGCCGCTGTCAAGGCGGCTATCGACCAAGGTTTGCGCGGGCAGGACGCCTGGACGGCGGCGCGGGATGCTTTGGGGGTTCAGGTTGCCGCGAGTGGCAGGCAGGCTGCGAACACGGTTTTGGATACGATTCTCCAGAATGCGTATTGCGC
>CAYSXF010000748.1:1962-3069 GCA_964434815.1 uncultured Lentisphaeraceae bacterium | reverse complement strand
ACATATCCGGTGCGCCGGTTTCGCTCTATGATGCGCAGAACCCCGCAGACACGTGGACGCTGTCCGGCGGCATCAGCTACGATTTTCCGACGAACCTGACACTGAAGCCGGGCCAGTTTCTGCTGGTCATCGCCACCAACGCGGTCGAAGAGTTCCGCCAGAGCTACGGCCTGAGCACCAATGTCGTCATCTTGGGGCCCTGGTTGAAGTCCCTCAACAACTCGGGCGACACCGTCCGTCTGCGGGCCAACGATCAGGATCCCCTCGACGGCTACGTGTACCGCTACGTGGTGGACGAAGTCACCTATAGCGACCAACTGCCCTGGCCGCTGGCTGCGGACGGCCTTGGCGGCTCGCTCGAACGCTCCGATTCCCTGGCCTTCGGCGACACCGCCGACAACTGGCACTCCATTCCCGGAGCTGTCACGCCCGGCGCGACGAACTCGGTCTTTGTTCCGCCCGGCGCGGTTATTATCAGCGAGATCATGGCCGTAAACCGCAGCACCTTGCAGGATGAGGACGGCGACTTCTCGGATTGGATCGAACTCTGCAACACGACCGCCCAGGCGGTTTCGCTGAAGGGCTGGCACCTCACTGACCAAGCCGACAAACCTGCGTTGTGGACCTTCCCAGATGTGTCGATTCCGGCGCACGGGCAGCTCGTCGTCTTCGCCTCCCAGAAGAACCGCACGGACCCGCTCGCGGAACTGCACACCAACTTCGGGCTCGATGCGGCAGGAGAGTACCTTGCGCTCTTCCGCGACGACCTCGTGCTCGAGTGCGCCTTCGACCCCGTCTTTCCGCCGCAAGCGGCCGACGTCAGCTACGGCTTCGACTCCGCGGGCACGCGCACCATGGCTCCGATCGAGTTCGGCACGTCCGGGCGCTATCTGGTGCCGACCAACGCGGCGCAACTGGCTTCAGACTGGAACACCCGCACCTTCAACGCTTCCGGGTGGAAACCGGCAGGCAACGGAATCGGCTACGACAATTCCCCCGACTATTTGCCGCTGATCCAGACCGATCTCAACGCCGAGATGTATAATAAACAAGGGTCCGCTTTTGTGCGCTATCCGTTCGTCCTCGACGACAGCGCCTCGGTCGCAC
>CAYSXF010000748.1:0-1952 GCA_964434815.1 uncultured Lentisphaeraceae bacterium | reverse complement strand
GGTCCTGCTGCGCCTGAAATTCGAAGACGGCTTCGCCGCCTGGCTGAACGGAACCCTCGTGGCGTCAAACAACTTGCCGGCGTCGCTCGCTTGGAATTCGGCCAACGCCGCGAACCGCAGCGACACCCTCGCCGTTGTTTTCCAGGATTTCAACCTGAACGCGTTCGCGCACCTGCTGGTCGACGGCACCAACGTGCTGGCGTTTCAGGTCATCAATGCAGGGACCAACAGCTCAGACCTGCTCCTCATGAGCGAACTGCACCTGACGTGGGCGGTCTCCACGGGGACCGTGGCGCAAAGCGCCGGCTATCTCTACCCCGCCACGCCGGGCACCGTCAACGGCAAAGCGCTCCCCGGCGTCGCGCCCGCTCCGGCGCTCTCGAACCCCGGCGGAGTGTTCACCGGCACGCTCTCGGTGACGGTCACGTGCGCCAACGCGCAGGCGGCCATCCGCTATACGCTGAACGGTACGGATCCTACCACCAATTCCCCGCTCTACACCGTCCCTCTCGCAATCACGACCAATACGGAGCTCATCACGCGGGCCTTTGTGTCTGGAATGGTTCCGAGTCCGGCGACAGGCGCGGCTTACCGCCGCACCTTCCTCGGCATCAACGAACTCCTTGCCGACAACGTCTACTCCACGCCAGAGATCAACGACTTCACGGATTTCGGCGACTGGATCGAACTGTACAACGGAGGCTCAACCGCCGTCGACCTGAGCGGCTACCACCTCTCCGACAACCTTGAGCAGCCTTTCCGCTGGACCTTCCCCAGCGGCGCGTCGATCCCGGCTGGCGGCTATCTGCTGGTCTGGGCGGACGGTTACGACTCCAAGCCCGGCCTCAGCCTGACGCGCGATTTCTATCCCTACGCCAGCTTTGTCACCCGCTACTACCACACCAACTTCAAGCTCGCGGCCACCGGCGAGGAGGTCGGCCTCTTCACCCCCGGCGGCACCCGGATCGACGGCGTCACCTATGGCCCCGACTTGACCGGCCGCTGGTACGGCGAGAAAGCGGAGGACTGGCAGCAGGGCGACCTCTCTTTCGGTCGTTATCCCGACGGCGGCAACACCTGGGGGTACTTCAGCGAGCCCACGGCGGGCACGACCAACCGCTTGCCTCAGCTCTCCCAGAACCTGTTCCGCGCGCCTTCCGCCGTCGTCTCGCCCGCCGAGCCGCTCTTCATCAACGGCCCCGTGACGGTCACCCTCTCCTCCGGCGCAGGCGTGACCGCCATCCGCTACACGCTCGACAGCAGCCAGCCGACCTCGGCGTCGATACTCTACACTAACGGGTTCACCATTACGACGACCACCGTGGTGCGTGCCCGCTCATACGCTCCCGGGCTTCACCCCAGCGAGGTGACCACCCGCACCTTCCTCGTGAACCAGCGCAAGCCCGACCTTCCCGTCGTGTCGTTCGTCATCGACCCCCTTGTGCTCACAGACAACGTCACCGGCATTTTCAAGAACAACCTGAAGGAGCGCGAGGTGCCCGGCTCGATCCAGTTCTGCACGACCCCGTCGAACACGGCGTTCAAAATCGATGCGGGCTTCCGCCTGTTCAGCCTCAACACCTTCCTGGGACCGCAGAAGCCCTTCACGGTCTACCTCGACGGCAAATACGGGACCGCCGAGATCGGCTACCAGCTCTTCCCCGAGAAGCCGGTCGGGATCTTCGACCGCTTTGTCCTGCGCAACGGCAATGACGATTGGGCCGTGGCCTTTCTCCGGGATACGCTGGGCCAGCAGATGCTCAAGGGGGCCGTCAACAACGCCACGCAGGGCTTCCGCCCGTGCGCCAGCTACCTGAACGGAGCCTACTACGGACTGATCAACATCCAGGAGAAAATGGATGAGATGTTCTGCTCAAAGAACTACGGCGTCGACTTAGCCGACATCGATTTCTTCGAGAATGACGGCACAAGCGGCGATGAGTTGCTCGACC
>CAYSXF010000747.1:0-3070 GCA_964434815.1 uncultured Lentisphaeraceae bacterium | reverse complement strand
GCGGTCGATAGCGCTGCCGATCACGGTGGAGCGGATATGCCCGATGTGCATGGGCTTGGCCACGTTCGGGCTGGAGTAGTCGATCACGACCGTTTTTCCCTGCCCCACGTCGGGGATGCCGAAACGCGGCGCGGCGGAGAGCGCCGCCACCTGCTCCGCGAGCCACTCAGGGCTGACGGTGAGGTTGATGAAACCGGGCCCGGCCACCTCCGCCTTCTGCAGCATGGGCGGCAGCGGCAGCGCGGCAAGGGCCTGCTCGGCGACCGCGCGCGGCGGCTTGCGCAATGTCTTAGCAACCTGCATCGCGTCGTTGCACTGGAAATCGCCGAAGCGCGTGTCGGTCGCGGCCTGCACGCGGATTGAGGACCAGTCCTGAGCGTCTCCGAAAGCCGCACGGAAGGCCGATTGCACCCACTGCGCCAACTGCGCCTCACATTTGTTCGCCGTCTCGCTCATAACTGGAATCCTAGCATCCAACAGTCTGATTCTCCGCGGCTCGTGAGGACACTCGCCCTCCAATGCCGTCCGTCCTTGGAGGGCGAACGTCCCCGTGAGCCGACCCGGTTGTCTCTCTGTTCGTCTTGTTAAGAGTACAGCATACCGGCACGGGCGCGGCGCGTCACGTTCAAAAAGAGAGAGAGCCGGGCGCACGCGCCCGGCTCATATGAAAACCCAACATTATCTGTCTGGAGACCGGCGGACGGTTCGGGGAACCGTCCCTACCGAAATACGGCTCTTTCTGGCAGGGACGCCTCCCCTAGGCGTCCGCTAGGCCGTGGTTTCAAGCGCCTAGAACTTTGCGTTGATCTCCCAGCGCAGGAAGTAAGCCCACTGGTCGGACGTGTAATAGTCGCCCGGATCCAGCACTTCGGCTGTGACGTGGCCGAACAGCTCGCCGCGCCCATTGTGATTCTTGAAGATCGGGAAGTCGTAGCGGATCATGCCCAGCCAGCCACGCAGGTCGCCGTTGCCGCCGCCCAAATTATCCTCAACCGCCGTGTACATCGGCCCCACGCTGGAGCTCAGCTTGTGCCCCGGCGAAAAATCGACGCCCGCATCGATGTGCGGATAGACCAGGTTGGACCAGTAGCCGATACCGTAGATGGTGTTGTACACATACAGCTCGCTGAACTGCGGCCAGCGCGCCCACAACGGATCCCAAGCCGAATCTTCCTTGCCCGCGCCCTGTTCTTTGTCCCCGGACAGATAATAGCACGCGCCGGTCAGGTAGGGTTTGGCCGTGGAATCGACCAGCGGCTTGTAGGTCAGCCCCCCATAGCCCATGTAGCCCGACGTGGAGGCCCCGGTGTCTTTCTGGCCAGCCTGCACCGCGCCCTCGAACTCGGCCGACACCGTGTCGGTGATCTTCGGCATCACGCGCGCGCCCCACGTGTGGGTGTCGCGCCCGTCCGGTATCGCACCGGGGCCCGTGCCGCTTGTCCGCGTCGTCAGCGTCCGGGTCTCGCGTTTGTAAAGGTAGTAGAGTTCGTACGGAACATTGGCGAACTCCTTCGATTTGAAGTAGAGACCGCCGCCCCACTCCTTTTCATCCGGGCCGCCCGTGAGCGGACGCTCGCCCTGATCATACGGATACGAACTTCCTAAGGACAGCGGGTCCTTCGGATTGTTGTAGATCGCCAGCACGTCGAGGGCATTCTTTTCGTCGAACTTGACCGTCGCCTTGACTGCGTCAAAGAAGACGGTGCGCGACCCGTCGTTCGGGGTGCCGTCCAGAATCACGCGGCCCGCCCCATAGGTCGGCCCGTTTGCGCCGTAGAAGTCCTGCCGGCCGGCGCGGATATCCACCAGCCCGCCGAACAGGTTGTAGAGGTCCAGGTACAGGTTGTCGAGAAACAGCTCGTCGGGCCACCGGTAGTTCGAAGTGCTCGGATTAACGTAGTAGCGCATTTCGTCGGCCACACGCATGTAGAGCTTGAAATCCTCGTCTTTCACCTCGCCCCACGCGCGCGGACGGAAGCGGATATAGTTCTGCGTGGGCATAATCGCGTTGTTGCGCTCCGGCATGTTGCCGATGACCTCTTGCCGAACCCGCAAATCAGCCCCGGCATTCAGTGCCACCCCCTTTTTATCGGCAGGCTTAGCTAAGTCGGCGGCGGCCGGCTTGGCTCCTTCGGCAGCGGCTTTCGGTTTCACCTCTTGGGCACAGACCGGCAACACGAGGCCGGCGCAAAACCCCATCCATAACAGTTTTTTCATGCTGTGTCTCATTTCGAATGTTTGATCCCTCTGAAAAACACACCCGTGTTTCTCCACGCAGAAACATATATACCCTAATCCGAGACTGCAAGTCGAGGACAAATCATCCAAAAAAAATCGGGTCGCCGAAGTGCAAACGCGGATCGTTTTTGTTACACTGGCGACCATGACACTCACGCTTTTATGGCTTGTCGGCGGATTGGCCGCGTATCTGCTCGGTTCGGTGCCTTTCGGCTTTCTGATCGCGAAAACCCAGGGCAAGGACATCCGCACGCTCGGCAGCGGCAACATCGGCGCCACCAACGTGTTCCGGTCCGTCAGCAAACCGCTTGGCATCCTCACTTTTGCGCTCGACCTGCTCAAGGGGTTCTGCGGTGTACGCCTTATTCCCTTTTTGGCGACATCCCTCACTCACACCTCAAATGAGGGCATGGCCCTGCCCGTCTTCTGCGGCGCCATGGCCGTGATCGGCCACAACTGGACCTGCTTCCTCGGCTTTAAGGGCGGTAAAGGCGTGGCGACCAGCGCGGGGCTCCTGCTCGGGCTCTCGCCTGCGGGCGTCGGCATCGCCTTCGCGGCCTGGCTCGTCGCCTTCCTCGCCACGCGCTACGTCTCGGTCGCCTCGATCACAGCCGCCGCCGTTCTGGGCGTGGCAGTCTGGCCGCTGCACCTCAAAGCCCACGGGGCCTGGTTTCCGGGCGTCCTCACGCTCCTCGCCCTGCTCGCGATCTGGAAGCACCGCTCAAACATCGCGCGGCTCCGCGCCGGCACGGAATCGCGCTTTTCCTTCGGCAAAAAGAAGGGCGACCCGCCGGTCGCCCCTACTTGATTCTCCGTACGGGCGACCGGCGGG
>CAYSXF010000746.1:0-3072 GCA_964434815.1 uncultured Lentisphaeraceae bacterium | reverse complement strand
CACCACGCCGCCGTTGAAAATGTTGAGCATGGTCGTGGTGACGCGGTTCGTGCCCGCATAGGTCCACACGCCGCCGTTGGTCACCGTGATGTTTCCGCCGGCCCCCACGGAAATCGCCGCGCCGCCCAGGTTGGTCAGCGGTGCGCTGACCAGCAGCGTGGCGGCGCTCGTCGATGTGTTTTGCACAGTCAGGTTGGTGATCGCCGGGTAGCTGCCGTCGTAGAGCGCGGTGTAGGACGGTCCCGTCAACGTCAGGTTGGCATTCCCGGGGCCTGGCAACACGTTCGCGCCACCGACATTGGCCCAGTTGTTCGAGTTGCCCCAAGAGGAGCCCGCAGCACCCGCCATCACGTTGATCCACCAGGAGTCGTACGTCGTCGAGACGCCTGACAAAGGAGCCACGTCGGCCCACGTCGTGCCGAAGCGCACTTCGTCGATTATCTCGTTGCCGCTTTCACTGAAGAACGAAAGCGAACTCCACGACTGGCTGCCGCTGAAGTTGACCGTCCAGGCGCCGCCGGTGACCAGGGTGGCGGAGGGCAATGCTGGTTCGCCAAGGGCCAGAAACGGATCCGCGTAGAGCTTGATCGCATTGGCCGTGTAATCGAACTTGTAGACAACCAGATGGGCGGCAGAATCGGCCGTGCTTGGCACGCCGCACCACACTTTGTAGGCGCCGCCTGTGTTCGAAATCCCCCCATAACCGTTACCGCCGCTGAAGAGCCCCCAGCCGCCGGTTGCCCAGCCGAAGCAGGGCCCGTTCCCGCCGTTCATCTCGACGCCGATCCGGGCTTCGTTTTGGCCCGCGGTGTTGATCACCAAGCTCATGTAGAAGGTGCTGCCGCCGAAGCCCGGCGACAAACTGCGCCCGCCGGGATGTCCGACGCGGCCATAGGACGCCTTCTTGAGCGCATTGCTTCCGGAGGTGGCCAAGCCTGGATAACTGAGGCCGGGCACGATAGACCCGTTCGCGTTATTCGTCGACCAGTATGACCCCGCTGCGAAACCGACGCCGCCGGTTTGCGTGAGATCAAGGGGCGAGACCAGCGGGTAATTGAACCCCTCCTGCACCAGGAGCGTCGCCTGGGCCGCACCGGCCATAAGAACGACGGACCCGCAGACGGCCAGAGCCGTCCGTCCGCTCCAAAGATCATGCCGTATTTTTTTCATGCTCATGCTCCAATGTATTCTCTCCAGTTTTTCAGTCTGTTTCATTCAAGCGCGAACTAACAATCTGCTTCGATTGTTGTATTTTTATTGCTCTTAGTCAAGGACAATAGACAGGCGAAATGGTGAGCGGAAATACAGATTCGCTGGAGGTGACGAGCCATAAACGGACAGGCAGCCTTGCGGGCTGTCCAGCCTGCGGGGCGGCTCTGCGCGGTTTTCGACCGCCGGCCGGTCTGTAACCCGATGAGGGAGCACTTGACGTTCGATGCGGGAGCTGTCAGACTTCTTCTCAAACATGGGCTCACGCCAGTCTCGGGGATGTGCCCTGGTTTGAAGGAACATCTTATTATGAAAAGAGCTGTCATCACGGCGTTGACATTGGGTGTGTGGCTTGCGTGCGCTGCCGCAGAGGATGCGCGCCAGGGGCAGGCCGCGCCTGTTCCTGCGGCGTGGGGCGGCACGGTCACGGACGCCGCGCAACTGCCGGTTGAACAGAGCGCGTGGGGCACGCTGCAGTGGGTGTGCAACGACAAACTGATGCCCGGCTCGGTTCAGACCGTGGGCCTCGCCATGATCCTGCCCGGCAAAAGCAACCCCGTGCATTACCACCCCAACTGCGACGAGGTGCTCTACGTGATCGCCGGCCAAGGCCTGCACAGCTACGACGGCCGCACGATCCCGCTGAAGCCCGGAATGACCATCCGCATCCCCGCCAAGGTCAGGCACAACATGGTGAACACGGGCACGGAGGCACTCCGGACATTGGTTTCGTTCTCGTCGGGCGACCGCAAGACGGTTTTCATAGAGGAGCAGCCGGCGAAGTGAGACTGCGGCGTTGCGGCAGTCGCGGGTTATGATGTCGGGTCGGCGGTTAAATGCGCTCGACACAGCAGCGAGGAGGCAGATATGAATCGAGGGGGTTTTTCTTGGAATCGATTTCTCGGCATTTCCGCCGCAAAATCGAGGATCTCCAGATCCATCGGAATACCGTTAACGAGAAGCGGGCGCGAACAGAAAATAGGGCGCATGGTCACTGGGGGAGGATGTCTCGTCGTGGTGGGCCTCGGCATTGTCGTGCCGGTCGCCCTCGCCATCCTGGCAGCCCGGTCAATCTCCTGAACACAAAGCGGGGGGCTTGTTTCACGTTGAACGGCATGGCGATTACGGCGATTCTGGCCGATTGCGCTTTCAGAAACGGGCATTTTTTACTATTTTAATGATATGCATGTACGTGCATACAAACGAAAGGGGTTTAACGATGTCACAACAGAGCGGGAGTGCGAAGATTTTTATTCTGATCGTTTTGCTGGTGGTGGCCGGCGTGGCTGTCTATTACTACACGAGTGATGTGGGGCGCACAAAGATCACAGAGGCGGGCAAGCAGTATGCGAAGTGGACGCCAGACAACATCGCCAAGGATCCGGAAAACTACCTCAACTTCTGCGAACAAGAGTGCAATGCGGCCCTGCTCAAATTGAAGGCGAGCGAGATCGAAATCGCGCAGAACCGGGGTGCGCTTGAGGCGATGGTGGCTGCCGCGCAGAACAAGGTGGCGGCTGGAACAAAGGGGCTGGCGGAGCTGAAGTCGGCCTACAAGCAGGCGACGTCCGACGCGAAGTTTCCGTTCGCTTGGAACGGCAAGAACTACACGCAGGACACGGCAAAGCGCGACATCGTGAGCCTCTTCCGCCAAGTGGAGTCGCAGAAGGGTGTGGCGGCCAAGGCCGGGGCCGGCGTTCAGAAATTGGACGGCCAGGTCGCTCGCATTCAGGAAGGCCGCGCCAAGGCGCAGGAGCAACTTCAGGAGATCGTCACCTCGCGCTCTATGCTGAAGGTGAACAAGATCACGGACGAGCTGACGAAACGCCTGACCTCCATCGGAGCCGCTGTGCAGTCGACGGT
>CAYSXF010000745.1:0-3092 GCA_964434815.1 uncultured Lentisphaeraceae bacterium | reverse complement strand
TGCCGGACAAGCAGGAGCTGGGAGATCACCGCCTCCAGGCTGGAGGCCAGCTGGGTGCGGACCTGGTTCTGCTGCTCCATCGGGAAGGCGTCGACGATACGGTCGACGGTCGCCGTGGCGCCGGTGGTGTGCAGCGTCGCGAACACCAAGTGGCCGGTTTCAGCCGCTGTGATCGCCGCCTGCATGGTCTCCAAGTCGCGCATTTCACCGACCAGAATCACATCCGGATCTTGACGCAGGGCGCGGCGTATGGCTTCGGCGAAAGAAGGCACGTCATGCCCGATCTCGCGCTGCGTCACAATCGACTTCTTGTGCGGATGATAATATTCGATCGGGTCTTCAACCGTGATAACGTGACAGTCGCGCTGCTGGTTGATGATATCGATCATGCTGGCCAACGTCGTCGTCTTTCCTGACCCAGTCGGGCCGGTCACCAGAATCAATCCGCGCGGCTTGAAGAGCAGCTCCTTAACCTGTTCAGGCAGGCCGATCTGCTCGAGCGAAAGCAACTTGTTGGGGATCTGACGTAGCACGATGCCGTAATGTCCGCGCTCCTTGAACACGCTCACGCGGAATCGTGCGAGCTCGCCGAACGGCAATGCGAAATCCGCGCCGCCGCACCGGTCAATCTCCTGCAGCTTATCCTCCGCCGTAATCATGCGCGCTAGGGCCTCCGTGTCCTCAGGCCGAAGAATCGGGCTGTCGAGCGGCGTCAGCGAACCGTGAATGCGCAGCATCGGCGGTATGCCCGTGCGAATGTGCAGGTCTGAGGCACCTTCGTCGACCGTCGCCTGCAACAGATCAGTCATGTTGATTGCGGTACTCATTAATCATCGTCTCCCATCGTTGCCCGTAACACCTCTTCGAGCGTGGTCATGCCTGAAGAGACTTTCAGCAGTCCGTCCTCGCGCAGCGTCCGCATCCCCAGCTCGCGCGCCCGGGCACGCAGCACCGTAGCCGGCGAGTGGTCGAAGATCAGGCGCTGAATCGAATCGTCAATCTGGAAAATCTCGAAAATGCCTTTGCGCCCCTTGCAGCCCGACTGGCTGCAGTTCGGACATCCTTTGCCCTTGTACATCGTTCCGCTCGACACGTTCTTGGATATCGCGCCGAGCATCTTCAGCTCGCGGTCTGTGGGCGTGTACTCTTCGCGGCACTTGTCGCAGATTGCGCGCACCAGGCGCTGGGCCATGGCAGCGCGCAACGCCGACGCCACCAAGAAGGGCTTGACGCCGATATCGAGCAGACGGGTCACCGCGCTAGGCGCATCGTTGGTGTGCAGCGTGCTGAACACCAAATGGCCGGTGAGCGCCGCCTCCATCGCGATGTCGGCCGTCTCGTGGTCACGAATTTCGCCGATCATCACGATGTTCGGCGCCTGACGCAGAATGGAACGGAGCGCCGCCGTAAAGTCGAGCCCGACATCCCTGTTCACCTGCACCTGGTTGATGCCGGCCATCTGATATTCGACCGGGTCTTCGACCGTGATGATTTTGCGGTCCGGCAGATTGATCTGGCCCAGACACGCGTACAGCGTCGTCGTCTTGCCGGAACCGGTCGGGCCGGTCACCAGCAATACGCCGTCCGGCAACTTGATCAGGCGCTCAAACTTGTTCTGGTCGTCCGACAGAAAACCGAGCTGCGGCAGGCCCAGCGACAGGTTCGTTTTGTCCAAGATACGCATGACGATGCTCTCGCCGTGATTGGTCGGCACCGACGACACGCGCAGGTCGAGATCGCGTCCCTGCACTTTGACCTGGATACGGCCGTCCTGCGGAATGCGTTTCTCAGAGATCTTCATGTTGGACATGATCTTGACGCGGCTGAGGATGGCGGCCTGCAGTCGCTTGGGCGGACTTTCCATCTGGCGTAGCACGCCGTCGATGCGGTAACGGACACGGAAATTGCGCTCCATCGGTTCCAGATGAATATCCGAGGCCCGCATTTTGCAGGCCTCCATGATGATCATGCTGACCAGGCGGATCACGGGGGCATCGGCGTCCGACGCATCGGAACCCCCGTCGCCATGGCTTTTCTCGGCAATGTCCACCGAACTGTCGTCCGAGCCGTATAGGGTCTCAAACTCCTCCGGGTAGAGCTTTTCGACAGCCGCCTTGACCTCAGACCGCGGCGCCACCACCGCATCCACATTCAGCTTGAGCACATAGCGCAGGCTGTCGACCGTGTCGTACCCCATGGGGTCGCTGAGCGCCACTGTCACCGAGTTTTCTGTGCGGGAAACAGGCACCACCCCGTATTTGCGGGCCACCTCGTTTGGAATCAGATCTTTGACTGAAGGATCGATGGCATCGGCATTCACATGCACGTATTCCATGCCGAACTGCGCGGCGATCATCGCCAGCACATCGTCCTCCGTCACAGCCCCCGTCTGGATCAGGATGTCCAGGGTCGTCTCGCCCTCCTGCTTGATCGAACCCAGCACCGTATCGATCTGCTCGGACGACACATAGCCCTGTTCCTGCAAGAGCTGTAAGACATAATCATCGTTTGAAGTCACTGTCGTTCTCCTCTGAAATCCGTATGCGGCCTAGCGTTACGCCAGCTTGGCTAATTTCTCCGCCACCAGCTTGCCGACCCCTTGCGGATCAGCCTTGCCTTTGCTCAGCTTCATCACCTGGCCTACTAGAAAACCTGCTGCCGCCTTTTTGCCGGCCTGATAGTCCGCGACCGACTTGGCGTTCTCCGCCAAAACCTGATCCACGAAGCGCTCCAGCGCACCCGTGTCGCTCACCTGGCCCAGCCCGCGCGCCGCCACCAGCGCAGCCGGCATGCCGCCTTCACGGAACAGCTCGGGAAGCAGCTCCTTGGCGGTCGGCCCATTGATCACGCGCTTGTCCACCAGAGTGACCAGTTCCGCCAACGCGTCCGGTGTCAGCGCACACTGCGTGATCGCCAGTCCCGTTTCCGACAACAGCCGCATGATCTCGGTCATAAACCAATTCGAAACCGTCTTGCCCTGTCCGCTGAGCCGCGCTGCCGCCTCGAAGAAATCGGCGTTCTCTTTCGCGTCGGCCAGCACGCCCGCATCGTACTCGGGGATGCCGTACTCCGCCACCATGCGCTCGCGACGC
>CAYSXF010000744.1:0-3093 GCA_964434815.1 uncultured Lentisphaeraceae bacterium | reverse complement strand
AGATTTCTGCCTGTCTCGTGGGCTCGGAGATGTGTATAAGAGACAGCCCATTTGCCAATCTCGATGCCGCTCGGGCGGCGCCGCTGAAAATCGAGAACGCGCTGCTGACGCCCATTCCCAGTGAAGGGAACGGTATTCTGACGGCCTTGTTCATCTTCTGCTTTATCGCCTTCTTCGCCATCGGCCCGGGTGTCTGCGTCTGGCTCGCTTTGTCCGAACTCATGCCCACGCGCATACGTTCCAACGGAATGAGCGTCGCGCTGCTCATCAACCAAGCGGTCTCGACGACGATCGCGGTCATCTTCTTGCCGGTCGTCGGCAAATATGGATATGGGACGATGTTCTTCGCGTTCGCCGCCTGCACGGTCGCCTATTTTGTGACGGCGGCCTTTTTCCTGCCGGAGACCAAGGGGAAGACGCTGGAAGAAATCGAGGCGCATTTCGAACGGAAACGCTGACAGTCCTTGAAAACGGCATATAAGAAATAAACAAAAACCGCGAAATCCTTAAAGGAATCGCGGTTTTTGCCATTTAAAATGGTCTGGGCGAGGAGAGCGGAACTCCTGACCGTTTTCACCCCAATGAAACGCTTGAACCATTAGGGTTCGACAGGTGCCCTTTTGATCGATATGATTTCGCGGTCGTTCATTTTAGCCAGTGAAGTTGCTATGCTTTCAACCTATGAAAGCTGTTGCCCTTTTCTGGCCGACCCCGCGCGTTGTTCAGGGTTGCCGCAGTGGAGAAGATCGTTTGAAAGCTTATCAGAATGCAAGTTGTTTGGACGGGGTAGCCGCGCACTATCGCTTTGCCGATGACGACGAACTAGAGACGGCTCGTAACTACGACACATGGCTATCTCAAGGTACGCCAATGGCACGCTGGATGCGCTTCTGGCTAGCGCCGCAGAGAACGGTTTGGCTGAACACGCCGGTTCGCTGGCTGTCAGACGCGCTTGCTCTGCGTCCGACTTCTCGGGTTCTTGACATCGGCTGCGGCTATGGGGGTGTGCTGATTTATCTCCGGCGCAAGGTGGGGATCACCGAGCCCATGGACGGATTGGATTGCTCGCAGCTCATGGTGGAGCGCGGCAGAGAGGAGATCCGGAGCCGAGGTCTGCAGGCCGCGATCCGTCTTCGGCAAGGCGTGGCGACTGCTCTGCCATATCCGGACGCGTCACGGGACGTGGTTCTGTGCACCTACGTGATCAAGCATCTGTCTGATCCTCTGCTTCGCCAAATGCTGCTGGAGGTCCGCCGCGTCTTGAAGCCGGGCGGGAGGCTGTGCCTCTGGGAGGCAGGCCCGTCCCGTTACGCGTTCATGCAGGTTTGGAACATGAAGTTGCTTCGGAGGGATTGGGAATCCCCTGTGCGGCTGCGCACGATGGAGGAGTTGCGCTGCTTACTTGTGGAGGCCGGATTCACCGGCATCCGGCCTTACGGAAACGGCCTGTACTATTACTATCCGCCGCTGCCCCGGGTCGGCTTCATCGTTCAAACCCCAGTCACTAAGCCCGCTTTAGAGTGATTCTGCACAGAAAGGGGTTTGACTATCCCGTGACAGTCCTGTATAGGATAGCCGGTATACCTCTATGAGTATTTCGAAGTTAAACCGCAAGCGCGTCCTGCTCGTGCACCCGCTTGGATATCAGGCCAACGCCGCGGGGAACGACATCGCGCGTTTCGCCAACATCATGCCGCCCATCGGCCTTGCCGGACTTGCCGCGTGGCTGGACAAGCTGGGTTTCGAAACGACGCTTGTCGACTGTTACGCCAGACCGAACTCCATACAGGACATCAAAGATCTGCTGACCGGGCAGCAGCCAGCCCTTCTGGGGCTGAGCTGCACGACGTCCAGCTTTCACGACGGCGCGCGGATTGCCGAACTCGCCAAGACGATTCTGCCAGGGATTAAAACCGTCGTCGGCGGTCCCCACGCCTCGGCCCTCAAAGCGAAAGCGCTGGAGGGTTTTCCCTCCCTCGACTTTGCCGTTGTCGGAGAGGGCGAGGAAACACTCGCAGAGCTAGCGGCAGGCGGTTGGGAGAACCCCGCCGCCGTCAAAGGGCTTGTCTACCGCGACAGCGAAGGCAACCCTCAGTTCAATGGTTACCGCGACAAGATGATCGACCTCGACAGCCTGCCTTTTCCCGCTTATGACAAGCTGGCGGGCTATCCGAACGCCTACAAACTCCCGATTTTCAACTATCCCCGCACGCCCAACACCAGTTGCGTGTCGAGCCGCGGCTGCCCCTATTGCTGCACCTACTGCGACCGCTCGGTCTTCGGAAAAAGCTTCCGCTTTAACTCCGCCGAATACATGCTCGAACATGTCAGGGTGCTCAAGCAGCGGTTCGGCGTGCGCCACATCAATTTCTACGACGACAATTTCACCTTCAACCGGCAGCGCATCGAGTCGTTCACCAGCCAGCTCTTGAGCAGCGGACTCGGCGTCACATACAACTGCGCAGCCCGCGCGGAACATCTCGACGAGGATCTTCTGCGACAGATGAAGGCGTCGGGCTGCTGGATGATCAGTCTCGGCATCGAGAGTGGCGACCCCGAGCTGCTGGCCCAGCACCGCCAGCGCGCCGACCTAAACCTCATGCGCGACAAGATACTCTTGATCAAGCGCGCCGGCATCCGCATGAAGGGCCTGCTGATGATGGGGCTGCCCGGCGAGAGCGAGGCGAGCGTACGCCGGAGCATGGACTACGTGTACACCCTTCCGATCGATGACTTCAACCTCGCCAAGTTCACTCCCTTTCCGGGTTCTCCCATCTACGAGAAGATCAGGGAACTCGGCTCGTTCGACGAAGACTGGAAGAAGATGGACTGCATGCATTTCCAGTTCATTCCCAACGGCATGACGCGGGAGCAGCTCGACCGCCTGTTTCAAGAATTCTACCGCAGGCACTTCATGCGGCCGCAGGTGATGTGGGACTACACCACGATGATCTGGCGGTCGCCCGACAGTTGGAAGCGCTTCTGGCACAGCAGCGCCAAGTTCTTTAAATTCGCGCGCAGCAACAACAGGTTAGGGGAGTCTTAAGCCTGTCTCTTATACACATCTGACGCTGCCGACGAATAGAGAGGTGT
>CAYSXF010000743.1:0-3099 GCA_964434815.1 uncultured Lentisphaeraceae bacterium | reverse complement strand
GCAGATAGACCGTGCCCGCGAAGCCCTTCGGGCACGCCACAAACAGCGTGCACCGGTTCAGCGACCACGCCCGCACCTTCTCGCCGATGTGAACAACCATGTCGCCGGGCGGTTTAACGCCCCAGCGCGTGTCCGTCTTTTCAAAACGGTAGCCGAACCCCTCTTTGCGAACCTCGACTGCATCCGCGTCAGGCTTCCACGCCTTAAAGCCCTCTTCCTTCGCGTTTCCAGCCGCCACCACGTCCAGCATGGCCTTGCCTTTTGGTTCCGCAACAGTCCCGAACCGCGGGTTGTCGAATAACCCGGACGCCTCCTTGCGCGTCACCATGCAATCGTCGCCATAGCCGCCGCGAGCCAGATAATTGACTAGGCTCTGCCGCAGTTGCCGCGCCTCGGGCCGCTGCTCCAGATGCTCGCGCAAATTCAGCGACGTCGCCACCAAAGCGCCTTCCCCAAGTCGCACGGCCACCACTGTCGCCAGCCTGTAGTTCCGCATCACCGAAGGCGCTTCGATGGCTTGGACAACCGGCTTCACCTGCGGCAGGTCGTTCAGAATGAAGGCCCTGCCCGGGCGCAGGAAGCTGTGCCACTGGAAGTCACTGTGCGAGTCGGTCGGAAATTCGGCCAACGCGCCGTGCGTCTCCTGAATCAGCAGTCCCGTGGTCTCGATGTTGTTCTGCGGCGTCCAGACAGGATTCGTGAAGTAGACCGGGACCTGACAGTCCAGCCGGTCCGCAAGCACCAGCGCCCGCCCGCCCTTCTCCACGAAGTCGAGGAGGTCCTCATCCACTTTCTCGGCCACTCGCACGTGTTCCGCACCCTGCGCAACGGCGGGTGTCTTGGGATAGGTCCACACGTGCCAGCGGTTGCGGATTTCCGTCCCCGTCACCCGTGCCTCCAGCGTCACCTGTTCGGCAGCCCCAGCCGGCACTGTCAGAGCCGCGACGCCGACCGCCGTGTTACCGCCCTGCGCGACCGTCATTGCGGGCGTCTGACCTTTGGATAGCACACGGCCCTTCCGCGTGGTGAACGACCACTCGATCACCGCATTGGCGAGGTCCCTCAGCCCATAGTGGCACACCTCCAGCGGCACGCGAAGGGTCTCCCCCTCTTCCCAGACCTGCTTGGTCACACGCGCCAGCACCACGGTGGGCGCGCAGAACGCCCGGAACGCCTCGGGCGTCACAAATCCCTTGGAGTCCCAGAACGCGTCCAGTAGCCCGACCAGCGCCGTGCCTTGCCCGGAATAGTCGTGCAGGTCGAGCAACTGGAACCCGCCCAGCCCCGGCGTGCGCAGCTCGCGCTCGATGTCCTCTTTGTACAGTTCCACCGCCAGCCGGCCGGACGCCAGCCGCAGCGCTTCGTTCTGCTCCAGCATGCCGGACGCCTTCACGCTGTCTCGAAAAGCCTCCAGGTTCTTGGCTCGCAGCGCGCCCGTGTACTTGTCGATCTCCTTGAAATCGGGATAGGTCCACCACTGCCCCAGCTCGTGCGCGATCACCGGGACCTTGAAGCCCTCCAGCATATCCCGGTAGTCCAGATCCAACCGAAAGTCCTCATTGCCCGGCGTCATGCGCTCCATGTAGCGGATGCGCGGACGCTCGCCATTCTTTTCAGCGCCGTACATGATCGTCGCAAAGTCGTCGTTCGGATTCGAAGGTATCCCGCGGTCGCCCGGCCGGATATACTCGTTGCTCGCGGCCGCGTACCGGCGCGTCGGGTCTAGCCGCTTGGCCCGCTCCACCATGCGCCCCAGAAAGTCCCAGTCGCCCGCATGCTCGTTGCCCATGCTGAGCATGCAGAAACTCGGGCTGTTGCCGTAGAACTCCAGGATGCGCTCCATTTCACGCTGAAGGAAAGCCTGCCCGGCCCAGTCCTCTTTGATCGAGGCCCACACGGGCAATTCAGGTTGCAGAATGATTCCCTCCTCGTCCGCCGCGACGAAGGCCGGAGAGTTCGGGCAGATCGAATGATACCGCACGTGGTTCAGCCCATACTCCTTGCAGATGCGGAAGACGCGCCGCCAGCTTTCGACATCGCCTGCCGGATGCCCCAGCAGCGGGAACCCCACGCCGTCGTGCGTGCCTCGCAGAAAGACCGTGCGCCCGTTGAGCGAGAACTGCGTGCCCTTCTGCCCCAACTCGCGCATCCCGAAGCGGACCGTGCTGACGTCCTGACCCTTTGCGCCATCGGCTTCCGCACGCACCGTCGCGGTGAGTTCATACAGAGCGGGGTCGAACTCGTCCCACACGCGCCATTGCTTGTCGAGCGCCACACTCAGCTCCATCAGCGACTCCGCGCCCGCTATTTTGAAGTAGCCGCGCTTCGTACCCACAACTTCGGGCGAACCGCGCAGGCGCGCCTCCAGCAGCACGTCGCCCTCGGCCGTCACGCCCGTGGCGTTCGCGAGCTTGATGAGCGCTCTGACGCGCTTATTGGCCATGTCCGGGATCGTCCGCACCGAAGACACATAAACGGGGTCACGTGCGATCAGCTCCATGCGGCCGACCACGCCGTTCCACTTGATCTGGATGTCGTCCCCGTAGCCGTGGCAGTTCGCGCCGGGACGTCCGCTGTTGTCGATGCGCAAGGTCAACGTATGCTTGCCCGGTGTGAGCCGCGCGCCGAGTTCGTACACGTGCGGCGTGCAGAGGCTATCCTCGCTACCGACCAACTCTCCGTCAACATACAGGCGGCTCTCCCACATCACGCGGTCGAGCCACAGTTGGACCTGCTTGCCCTTCCACGTCTCCGGGATATCCACCTCGCGCTGGAACCACGCCATGCCGATGTACTCGTGCGTGCGTGTCAGCACATGCAGCGAGGGCTTCACCGGCTCGCCGATGCCCGCTTCATCCAGCGTGCCCGGCAGCGTCATCGTCCGGTCGCCCGGCACCTGTTTGGGCCAGCCCTTCTGAGCCCCCTGTTTCTCCGGATCCAAAGCCATGCGCCACGGTCCGCCCAGCGGATAGCCGAGCCGGTTGCCTCCTTTTTTGACGCCGCCCAGCTTGATCCCGCCCGAAGCGTCCACGTCGTATGCGCCGAACTCCGCCCCCAGATGCTGTCTCTTATACACATCTCCGAGCCCACGAGACAGGC
>CAYSXF010000742.1:0-3100 GCA_964434815.1 uncultured Lentisphaeraceae bacterium | reverse complement strand
GGCTTTCGACGCCATTCGCGGAGACCAATCCCGCTATCATGCATGCTGCAAAAGCAGTCAATAACTTTTTCATTATCCATCCTCCGTGAGGGGAAAAGGGCGAGTCTTTAGTCATTGGTCATTAGTCATCGGTCAGGGTTTTCCTAACCTTCTAACAACCTTCAGCCTAAAAACCTGATCTCTTCCACCTCGTTTCTTTCGGACTCGCGTCCGTTTAGGAGTCCTTTTCCAAAATACGCGTGTAGTTTAACCAATCGGCTAGCCACACGTCAACAAACTTTTCGAAGATTTTTGTTCTTTGAGGTTGGAGAGGTTCAACGGTTCACGGTTCAACGGTTGAGGGAGTGATCCCATTCGCCATTCAACCCTCACCCTTCAGCCTTTCACTCAGGGATGGGACGCTTCGTGTGCGGCTGACATAACCGGCCAAAACCCGGTCAGTCACAGTCGGCCTGGAAGTCCGACCCTACCTCACCCGCATCGCCCGGATGTGCTCCTCCGCTTCGCCCCTGGACCTGCCCCCGACGCCGGATGTTACAACGAAACACAACAACGAAAGAATGTGAATCTCACCCGGAACCGTTCGGCGGTCTTCGGAACCCGCAGCCTCGCGCACCCTGTCTCGGAAAGGGGAAGTTCATTAGTTCATTAGTGCATTAGTTAATTAGTTCATTAGTTGAAAGACAACTCACGCACGAATGAACTGCTGCACTCAAGCACTTCTCCCTCTCGCCCTTACTCCTTCAAAAAACGCATTCTTCAGCATAACGGAAAAGCCTCTGCACCCGCAAAGGCGATTCCCACTTTTTTACAACGAGTGTAATTTAACGCAAAAGGGAGCAAGAGCGCAAGCGGAAAATTTGGGAAATGAAAAAAGACGGAGATTAAGAGTCATTGGTCAATAGTCAATGGTCATTGGGGGGGGAGAGTTAGTGGTCATTAGTCAGTGGTCATTTGGGGGGGAGAGTTAGTGGTCATTAGTCAGTGGTCAGTGGGGAAAGTCAGTGGTCACTGGGGAGAGAGGCATTGGCCAGTGGGTGGCGATCGGAAGTCGGATCGGTGTTTTGGAGTGCGCGCACTTCAGTGCCGCTTTCATAAGGAGGACTTCAATCCGGTTGGGGGCGCGCTTCAAAGCGTTTCGGATGAAACGGTGGCGCAAAGCTTGGGAGCGCGGGCGCCCCCGCCTGCGAAAACGGCGGTGCCATGTTGGGTCGCAGCCTGTCGTTCTACGTTTGGAGGCGCGTCTGCCTTGCATAGACGCTCACGCGGCGGGCGGGGGCGTCCCCGCTCCCAGTTGCGTCGCACACGACACGCACTAAACTCGCCCACCCGGTCACTGACCAATTACCACTCCAAGACTTGTCTGGCGGGCGGCTTTGTGTTTCAATGGGGAAGTCATTGGTCAGTGGTCAATGGTCAATGGTCAATGGTCAGTGGGAAGAGAAGAGTCATTGGTCAATGGTCAGTGGTCAGTGGGAAGAGAAGAGTCATTGGTCATTGGTCAGTGGTCAGTGGGAAGAGAGAGAAGAGTCGATAGTCCGCCGCACAGGGATTCGTTGGGCTTTTCATTTTACCAATGACTATTGGCTCTCCCCTGTGACCAATGACTAATGACCAATGACTCTTTCCAGTGACTCTCCCCAGTGACCAATGACCAATGACCAGTGACCAATGACCAATGACCTTTTTTTGAAGGAAACCTTATGCATCACCGAATCATGCGAGCTGTCTTTTTCGCCGCGCTGTCATGCGCGGGCGCTGTTTTCGCGTTCAACCCGCCGGCCGACAGCCGGGAGGGGGTCACGCTCAGCATCGGGGGCTTTGAGGTAGGGACGGAGGTAGGGACGGACCTCCGGGCCGTCCGGAAATGCGCCACCGACAAGCCCCTCGCTTTCACCGTGACGCTAAAGAACGGGAGCGCGCAGGCGGTCGGCGGAACGGTCAGCCTGTGGCTCAACGACGACTGGCAGGTGGACGGCACCAACGCGGTCACGCTGCGCGCCGAGCCGGGCGCGAGCGCCTCCGCGACGTGCTCCGCCACCGCGCGCGGCTCCGTGCTGAGCGCCCTCTACCCGGTCCACGCCCGGCTCGCGCTCACCTTGGACGGCAAAGCCGTGGAGCTGCACCCCATCGCGATTTTCGAAGCCGTGCGCCCCGCCGCCGCGCCTGCCGCCGCCAAACAGGCCGAGACCGCGCCGGGCGACGGCGTGCTGCGCCTCGACAGCGGAGCTGACCGCCGCGTCTTCTACCGGCAGAAGGACGCGATCAACGAGCTGGGCGTGAACTACTCCGGCTCGGACGCCGCGAGCGGCACGCACATGATCCGCGAGACGAACACGCGCGGCGGCGTGGCGCGCGCGGGCTTCTCGGTCCACCCGCCCTACCGCAACGGGCCGGGCGTGACCTGGAACGATTTCAAGCTGGCCCTGCCCGCGGGCAAGCCCGCCGTGCTGACGTTCTTCACGGCCCTGCGCGATAGCGCCCCCACTGAGCCCGCCAGCGACGGCACGGAGTTCAAAGTGATCGTGATCGACGACGCGTTCGTGCAGACGGAGCTGTTCACGCGCTTCAGCGACAGCAAGGCCTGGGAGCCCGCACGGGTGGACCTGGGCGCGTATGCGGGCCAGCGAATCACGCTGCGCCTCTGGACCGGGCCGGGACCCAAGAACAACACGACCTGCGACCAGTGCTACTGGGGCGACCCCGTGATCGCGGTCGGCGCCCTGCCCGCCCTGCCGACCGAGGCGCAGTGGCAGGCGCGCGAAGAGGAGGCCGCCGCGCGCGCCGCGATGGCCGTGACGAAGAAGCCCAAGCGCGACACCGGCATCTTCCGCCTGGAGGCCCCCGGCGGCCGTCGCTTCGGCGCGGCGGTGGTGCTGGGCGAGCAGGGGCTGACCGACGGCGTGATCGCCTTCTCCGACGGCGCGCGCGTCCTGACCTACCGCGGCTTCGCCTGCGACATCGACCGGGGCGCGATCGGCGGCGTCGAGAACGGCCAGCCCGTGCTGCGCGTGGCGACCGCGACCGAGGGCGGCGCGTGGTGCGTGACGCACGCGGTGGCGGGGGCGGGAAAGAAAACGGACGGGAAAACGTCGAACGC
>CAYSXF010000741.1:0-3110 GCA_964434815.1 uncultured Lentisphaeraceae bacterium | reverse complement strand
CGAGATTTCTGCCTGTCTCGTGGGCTCGGAGATGTGTATAAGAGACAGACAGAGCATGTGGTCCGGACAGCCTTGGAGCAGGGAATAGGCCTTTCGGTTTGCGGAGAAGCTGCAGGCAGTCCGGCATCAGTTTGCCTGTTGGTGGGCATGGGCGTCAGGAACTTAAGCATGAACCCGTTTCAGGCTGCGAACGTCCGCCGCTTCTTGCAGCAGATGACGCTCGAACAGATGGAAGCCATCGCTAGGGAGGCTCTGGCAGCCACAACGCATGAGGATGTCCAGCAGATCGTCTCCAAGGCCCTTCGCGAGACGGGAGCGGAAACCGCAAAACCGGCGTCCGACTAAGAATCAATGTCCGTCGTCGGCGAGCGGGATGCGGCGGGCGCCTTCGACCTCGAAGTCGAACATGAGCGGCATGTGGTCGGAGAGGCGTACCTGGGGGATTTTGAAGCGGACCGGCGCGATGGAAGGGTCATAGCAAATGAAGTCCAGCTCGCGGCAGGGTGCCCAGCTCGGGAAGGTGGGACGGTGCCACTCGTTCGCGCTTTTTAGCCCGGTCGCACGCAGGAACATGTGCATCTCCCAGACGCCCGAGAGGGTGTTGAAGTCGCCAGCCACAAGGCGCGGCTTTGCGCAGTTCGCGATCAGGTCGTGGAGCTCGATGAGCTGGCGGTGGCGCGCCCGGATGCCGAGGGCGAGATGGACAAGGAAGAGGGTGACGCTCTCCAACTCGACCTCGATGGCGAGGCTCTTGAATCCGGTTTCGAAATCGTGGAACGCGGTGCGCAGGATCGGCTCGCGCGCCAGCACCGCGTTGGCCTGCTTGTTGAGAACCGGGACCTTCCGGCCCAGGCCGTCGTCCGGATACTTGATGCGGTGGCAGTGGTAAAAATCGAGATCGTTGGCCAATTCCTCCGCCTGGTTCTTGCGGCGTGCGCGATAGGAGCCGGTGTCGACCTCCACGAGGCCGATGATGTCCGGATCCATGTGGCGGACGAAGCGGGTGATGTTCGGAAAGTGCGAGGTTGTGCGCAGCAAGGTCGCGAGCCATGCGAAGCGCCGCAGCCTCCCGGTCCCGTACTGGATGTTATATAAAAGAAACCTCACGACACCCTCTAGTTTACCTCTTTGGCAGGGTGCGCTCAATAGCGGAGCTGTTTTTGTTTTGGGCTGCAGGCCGAGGCGCTTCTTGACATCCCGATTAGCGCAAGCATACAATCGCCCGATTTCGAACTAATGGGAGAAAGCGAATGCAAGGAAAGCGCGTCTACGGATGGGCGATGACAGTGCTGTGCGGTGCATGGCAGTGTGGTGCGGAACCTGCGAGCGACCCCGTGTCATACGTGCTGCCGCTGATGGGCACAGACAGCAGCCACAAACTCTCTTCCGGTAACGTCTACCCCGCGATCGCGCGTCCGTGGGGCATGAATTTCTGGTCGCCGCAGACCGGCAAGATCGGCGACGGCTGGGGCTATACCTATGCGGCTGGGAAGATCGCGGGCATCAAGCAGACGCATCAGCCGAGCCCGTGGATCAACGATTACGGCCAGTTCGCGGTGCTACCCGTGACGGGCAAGCGCGTGTTTGATCAGGATGACCGGCCGAGCTGGTTTTCGCACAAGGCGGAGAAGGCGTCGCCCTATTACTACAGCGTCTATCTGGCGGACTATGACACCACCGTGGAGGTGACGCCCACTGAGCGTGCGGCGATGTTCCGCGTGACCTATCCCAAGACCGACCAAGCCTACATGGTGGTGGACGCCTTTGACAAGGGATCATCCGTCAAGATCCTGCCGGACAAGCGCATGATCGTCGGCTGGTCCACGCGCAACAGCGGAAGCGTGCCTGCGAACTTCAAGAACTACTTCGTGCTTGTTTTCGACCAGCCATTCCTTTCTGCGCACGTCTGGAAGGACAAGGAGCTGAAAGAGGGTCAGTTCGAGATTCAGGACAGCCACGTGGGTGCGCTGGTGCAGTTCAAGTCGGACGCTGGCGGCATGCGCGTCCACTTCCGTGTGGCGTCCTCGTTCATCAGCGCGGAGCAGGCTGAACAGAACCTGAAAGAGCTCGGCGACCTCACGTTCGACGCGCTCCGCGAGGAAGGGCGTCAGGCGTGGAACAGGGAGCTGGGCCGCGTCGCGGTCGAAGGCGGCACCCTCGACCAATACCGCGTTTTCTACACCTGCCTTTACCGCTCGCTGCTCTTTCCACGCGCGTTCTACGAGACTGACGCTGCAGGCCATGTGGTCCACTACAGCCCGCACACGGGCGAGGTGAAGCCCGGCTACTACTACACCGACAGCGGCTTCTGGGACACGTTCCGCTCGCTCTTCCCTCTGCTGAACTTCATCCGGCCCTCCGTCAACGCGAAGATGACCGCCGGGCTTGAGAACTGTTACCGCGAGAGCGGCTGGCTGCCGGAATGGGCCAGCCCGGGGCACCGCGACTGCATGGTCGGCAACAACTCGGCGTCGATCGCGGCGGACGCGTGGCTCAGCGGCGCGCGGGGCGGATACGACGCCGCGACGCTCTATCAGGCGATGCTGCACGGCGCGGAGAGCGCGCACCCATCCATCAGCTCGGTCGGCCGCAAAGGCGCCAAGGAGTACCTCGAACTCGGCTACGTGCCGCGCGACATCGGGATCAACGAGAGCGCCGCGCGCACGCTGGAGTACGCCTATGACGACTGGTGCGTCTGGAAAATGGCAGTCGACCTGAAGCGTCCGCAAGAGGAGATCGACCGCTTCGCGAAGCGCTGCCAGAACTACCGCAACCTGTTCTACCCCGAGCGCAAGCTCATGAGCGGGCGCAACCGGGACGGCTCGTTCGACAAAGACTTCAACCCCTACAAGTGGGGCGGCGATTTCACCGAGGGGTGCAGCCTGCACTACACGTGGTCGGTGTTCCACGACGTGCAGGGGCTGATCGACCTCATGGGCGGGCGTCAGGCGTTCACCGCGAAACTGGACGAGGTGTTCACGCTGCCGCCGGTTTTCGATGAGAGCTATTACCATCAGGTGATCCACGAGATCCGCGAGATGCAGATCGTGAATTTCGGCCAGTACGCGCACGGCAACCAGCCGATCCAGCACATGATTTATCTCTACGGC
>CAYSXF010000740.1:0-3130 GCA_964434815.1 uncultured Lentisphaeraceae bacterium | reverse complement strand
CACCTCTCTATTCGTCGGCAGCGTCAGATGTGTATAAGAGACAGGTGTGGCGACGACGCTGGCCAAAGGCGATAAGCTCCGGCTGCGTTACCGCGTGCTGGTGTTCACGAACGACCTTAAGGAGGCGGGTGTCAGCGATAAGTTTGCGGCGTATGCGGGACTGCCTCAAGTCCGACTGCTCACGCTGGATCCCGGCCATTTCCACGCGGCCTTGGTGCAGAAGCGGATGTATCCTCGTGTCGCGCCGGAGGTGCACGTGTACGCGCCCGAAGGTCCCGATGTGACGCTGCATCTGAAGCGCATCGAAGGCTTCAACGCGCGTGGAGAGCAGCCGACGGCTTGGCACGAGCAGGTGTATAAGGGGGATGACTTCCTGCAGCGGATGGTTCAGGAAAAGAAGGGCAATGTGGTCGTGATCTCCGGCAACAACGCCAAGAAGGCGCAGTACATTCTGGAGAGCGTCAAAGCGGGATTCAACGTGCTGGCGGACAAGCCGATGGCGATTACGCCTCCGGATCTCGAGCTGCTGAAAGAAGCGTTCAAGGTGGCGGCGGAGAAGCGGCTGATGCTGTGCGACATCATGACCGAGCGGTACGAGATCACCACGCAGTTGCAGCGGCACTTCTCGCAATGCGGGGATCTGTTCGGCGGCATGGATGCCGGCACGCCGGATGACCCGTCGGTGACCAAGGAGAGCGTGCATCACTTCTTCAAGCAGGTGACCGGCGTGCCGCTGCAGCGTCCGCCGTGGTTTTTCGACGTGAAGCAGCAGGGCGAGGGCATCGTGGACGTCACGACGCATCTGGTGGACCTGGTGCAGTGGGAGCTGTTCCCTGAACAGGTGATCGCGGACGGGGACGTGAAGGTGCTGAGCGCGAAGACGTGGAAGACGTCCGTCTCGCAGGAGCAGTTCACGCGCGCCACGTCGGTCGCTAACTACCCGGACTATCTCCAGATGTACAAGGACGCATCCGGCACTTTGCAACTGCCCTGCAACGGCGCGTTCACCTACACGCTGCGCGGCGTTCATGCCAAAGTGTCGGTCACATGGAAGTTTGAGGCGCCTGCGGGCGCGGGCGACACCCACTATTCTCTGATGCGGGGCAAGAAGCTCTCCGCGATCATCCGCCAAGGCGAGGCGCAGGGTTACAAGCCGCTGCTCTATCTGGAGCCGCGTCCGGGAGTCGATCCGGCGTCGCTGGAGGAGCCATTGAAGCGGGCGGTGGCTGCTGCGGAGAAGCTGTGGCCGGGCGTGACTGTGAAAAAGATCGAGACTGGCTGGGAGGTCATTGTGCCGCCGGCTTACCACGTGGGCCATGAGGCGCATTTCGGGCAGGTCGCGGAAAAGTATCTCGGGTATCTGGACGCGGGCGTGATGCCATCTTGGGAAGTGCCGAATATGCTGCAGAAGTACCGCACGACCATGGAGGCGTATAAACTGAGCCGGTAGTGAGGCAGGAATAACACATGACTCAAAAACAGTGGGAAGCGTTGTTGGCGGTGGTGAAGGGCGAGCGGCTGGAGAAACCGCTGTGCGGGTTTATCGCGGACAGTCCCTGGCTGCCGGAGTGGACGGGGAAAGCCTCGATCCTGGACTATTACAGCTCGGAGACGGTCTGGCTGGAGACCAACCTGGCTGCGGTGCGGATGTTTCCCGATGCGGTCTTTCTGCCGGGCTTTTGGTCGGAGTACGGCATGTGCACGGAGCCGTCGGCGTTCGGGTCGCGGCTGGTCTGGCACGAGCATGAACTGCCCTTCGCCGAACCCATTTGCCGCGAGATGGAGAAGGCCCTCGTGCTGGCGAAACCCGACGTGCACTCGGCGGGCCTGTTGCCGTTTGTTCTGCGGCGGCTGGTGCGCACGCGTCCGGCGATCGAAGCTGAAGGTCATGCGATCCGATTCGCGGTGGCGCGCGGGCCGCTGAACATCGCGTCGTTTCTGATGGGCACGACGGAATTCCTCATGGCGATGCAGTTCGATCCGGAAGGCACGCGTGCGATGCTGGAGGTGATCACGGAGTTTCTTGAGGATTGGCTCAAGGCCCAGGCTGCGGCGATTCCGACGATCCGGGGCGTGCTTTTGCTGGACGACATCGTGGGGTTCCTCGGGCCGGAGGATGTGGCGAACTTTGCGATGCCGTGCCTGAAGCGCGCGTATGCGGCAATCGACAGCGACATCCGGTTCTTCCACAATGACGCGAATGGATTGAGCTGTGCGTCCCAATTGGCGGGAGCGGGCATTAATCTTTTCAATTTCGGTTTTGAGCACCCGATCGCCGAGATGCGCGAGCTGGTCGGGCCGGACGTGGCGCTGCTGGGGAACATCCCGCCGCGCGACGTGTTGGCTGCCGGCACTCCAGAGGACGTGCGGCGGTGCGTGGCGGAGATGAAGCAGGCGTTGGGGCGCGACTATTCGCGCGTGGTTTTCTCCTGCGGCGGCGGGCTGCCGCCTGGCGTGCCGACGGAGAATTTGCGCGCCTTTCTGGCCGAGGCGGCCGGTGGATAGGAGGCGGGTCTGATGGCCTCGCGGGTGCGTGCATTTGTTCGCAGGGAGTGGGCGCTGTACGGCGCGTTGCCGCGGAATGCGAGACTCATGCTGTGCACCTCCTCCATGGCGGTCTTCGCCATTCCCGTGATCAGCATCTTCGTGTACGCGCTCATCATGCGCAGCACGCGGGATGTGAACCATGTGATGGCCTTTCAGTTCGCGCTGTATGCGGGCATCCCAGTCGCTTTTCTGCTGAACCGGTTTCTGGTGGGGCGGCTGAGCTTCGCGCACCTGTACGCTTTCGGCATTGTTCTGTGCGGCGCGGTGCTCTCCGCGATGACCTGCATGGACGAGCTGACGTGGACGCGGATCATCGGGATGGGCTTTCTGATGGGGCTGGCGACGGGCTTCCACTGGGCGAACCGCAACTATCTGTCGCTCGTCTGCACACAGGACGCCTATCGCAACTACTACTTCGGGGTGGAGAGTTTCTTCTACTGCGTAAGCGGCGTTGTCGTTCCCAGTGCGGTGGGCGCGTTTATCGCCTGGTGGGGCGGGCAGGGGGGCGCACATCCGCCTGCGGATGTGCGGGAGGCTTACCGCTGTCTCTTATACACATCTGACGCTGCCGACGAATAGAGAG
>CAYSXF010000739.1:0-3130 GCA_964434815.1 uncultured Lentisphaeraceae bacterium | reverse complement strand
CAGCGTCAGATGTGTATAAGAGACAGCGAACTGTTCAGCTTTCGCGTCCCAGTCGCCGATGTAGTAGCGGCAGCCGAGCGGATGGCTGATGCACAGCATCATCCACTTGTTGCCGAGTTTGAAGAAGTTGCCGCACGAGATGTCCTCGCCGATGGCCACATCCGGCAGGTCATACTTCAGAAAAGGCCCGACCAGCGTCCAGTTTTTCAGGTCGTTGGATTTCATCAGCGGCGGATTAGCGCCGCCGGAGATGGCGTAATAGGTGTCTCCGATCAGGAAGCAGTCCGGATCCCAGAACCCGATCTTCGCCTCCGTGCCGTCGGGGTTCTTGACTTCGATGGGGTAGGGTTTCTCCCACTCGGAAAGTGTGTTGTCCTTCGCGATCGCGATCTGGTTCCGGCCCGAACCTTGGCCGTGATAGATGACTGCGGGCTTGCCTTCCTTGGTGATGAAGCCGGTGCCGCTGAACATGCCGTGGCCGGTGAACGACGGCTGCAGTTTCGTCGGCTGCCACGTCCAGTGCAGCATGTCGGGACTGGTGACATGCACGAAGGAGAACGAGCCCTTTCCTTTCCACGGGTGGCCCAGGATGTAGTGCAGGTGGTAGACGCCGGCGAGAGAGAAGGCCGCGTTCGGATCGCCCGGGGCGCTTTCGCCGCCCGGATGCATCAGGTGGTAGTTGAGAGCCTGCTCAGGCGGCGGCACAGGCCCCTTCGGCGGCGCTTCCTTTTGTTTCGCGGCGAGCGGTGGCAGCGTCCAGCCCGGATACGGCTTGTAGGTCTCCGCCAGCGGGCTGATGCGGATGTTGCGGAACGTGACGCTGCCGCTGTCGGCGAAGAGCCTGACGCAGTCGCCAGCGGGATTCCAGAACCGCGTGGTGAGCGAACGGGTGCCGGCGATCTCGGCGTCGAGGATGTCGTGGCGGACGACGATGTCGACGCTGAACGCTTTGTCGAGGCCTTTGACCGCATCGATTCCCGGCCCGCCGCCGACCTTGCCCGAACTGCTGCCCATCTTCGAGAACGACACGCGCCTCTCTGCGGGACGGAATACGAGGTCGCACGCTTCATCGTACGGGGCCGCGCCCGCATGCAGGCCGATGCCGAACGACGCTGCGCCTGCCTCCGGCACGATCTCCATCTGTAGGCGGTAATCGTGCGGGATGTTGGGCAGAACGACGCCGCGCTTGTCTGCCGCTTCCGCCAGGGCGGAGGTTTGAAGCTTCAGCGGTGCGCCGCAGGCGGGGATCAGCTCCTTCACGAACCGCGTGCCGAGGGTGCCGTCGGCGTCCTGCACCAGCTCTCGCAGCACCTCATTTCCGCCCCAGCCGTCGTCGCCCAGGAAGCCAGCGTAAATGCGGCGGTCCTTGCCGAACGCGCCAGTCTTGGGCACGGCCAGATTGTCCAGCCGCAGCGGCGTATGCTCAGCCCACGGGCCGAGCCAGCCCCGGGATTTCCAAACGCCGCTGCCGCAGATGTAATAGTGCCAGCCGCCGAACTTGAAGACGTTCGGACAGATGGCGAGCGGCTTGTCCGAAGCGATGAACGCGCCCGGCTGCTCCGTCCATGTTTCGAGGTCGGTCGATGTCAGCCGGACCTGCGTGTTCTGCGGGCCGGGCACCTTGAGGTAGCCGTCGCCCTCCAGGACCAACTCGCCGTTCTCGATGTGTGCTCCGCCGAAGAGCACGCCGTCCGGGAACGTGCCGGTCCGGTCGCGCGCGCTGCCGCCCGCGAAATCGTACCAAGCGATCGGCTTGGGGCCGGCTTCGGCGTCCGGCTTGAGTTCGCCGAGCTGCTGGGCGGTCAAGGCGCAGTCGTATAGGCGCGCGTCCAGCACTCGGCCGTGGAAGCGGCTGTTCCCTGGCGCTGCCATCGTGTGGCGCAGCCCGATCAGCAGGGACGATCCGGAAGGAAAATCGAGCGGGTTCGGGACCGTGTATGAGGCATACGGAGCGCCGTTCCGGAAGAGCGTCCCGTTCGTGCCTTTGAACACCAGCGCCATCTGGACAACGGCATCGGGCGCGGCGGTCTCTTCAGCCCACCCGTCCTGCGTGCCGGGCGTGCGCGCAAAGCCGTCGCTGCCGGGCATCCAGCGGCGCTGAGCCTTCTCGCCAAAGATAATTCCGTCGAACTGCAGCGAGTCGGGATGCTCGATGGTCAGCACGCTGCCGCCGCGCTGGTCGAGGTCCGCCAGCCGCACCCACGCCACTAGCGTCTTGTCGCGTAGGGGACGGGTCTTCGCCTGCTGCCGGGGGCCGGACTTGATCAGATTGAAGAGGCCCGCGTCATCCTGAAATATCTCCACATCGCCGCCCGGCAGGAAAGGGTGCGGAGCGGTCTTGGTGAAGGTTATGCCGTCTTTGCTGACCGCGCGTTGGATGCCGGCGTTCGTCCCTTCATAGTGCGGCGTCGGGTAGAACCAGTTGTAGGTGCCGTTGCGGAACGCGACCGCGCCGGTGCCGTTCCACGCCTCCCACTGCTCGGTGATCGGAATCGTCACGGGATGATGCGTCCAGGTGCTGAGGTCTTTCGTCGAGGCCTGCCAGATCTCGAGTCCGCCGTGGCCGCCGTCCCACTTGCTGTGCATGTCGCGGCGCAGGATCAGATAGAAGAGGCGGAAGGTGTCGGTCTGCGCGTCCCAGTACGGAATGCAGTCGCCCGCCTTGCGGTTGTGGCCGCGCGGCCGGAAATACTGCATGCTCGGGCTCTCGTCGCCCAGGATGGCCAGCTCGCGCTCGCGGACATGCTCTTTGCCGCCGGACACCGCCGCGATTTCCGCAGGCGACAGCGCCCGGTCCCATATGGCCACATGATCCACCAGGCCGCGGAACCCGGTCTTGAGCTCGCCGTTCTCCTGTCCGGCGCCAATCAGGAACGGCAGCGAGCGCGGGCGCGTCTCGCCGACCGGATACTCCTCGTCGACCAGCACGCCGTCGATCCAGAGCTCGAGCTTCGGCCCGGTCATCGTAACCGCGATGTCGTGCCACTCGGCTGGGCCGATCAGGCCGACGGGGAAGTTCACGCGCATCACGGCGTTCATCACGTCCTGCTCGAGCGGACAGGGCCAAGCGTTTTTCGGCGTCGGGTAGAACCAGTTGTAGGTGCCGTTGCGGAACGCGACCGCGCCGGTG
>CAYSXF010000738.1:0-3131 GCA_964434815.1 uncultured Lentisphaeraceae bacterium | reverse complement strand
TACACCTCTCTATTCGTCGGCAGCGTCAGATGTGTATAAGAGACAGGGATAGAAATCGCGGCGGATCGGCAGACGCCGCAGCGCGTAACGCCGCGGCCCGCCCGGCGCGCCCGGCCGGTAGTTCCAGACCTTCTGCCCCTCTTCGCCCAGAAGATACTCGATGAAGCGCACCGCTAACTCACGGTGCGGCGCGCCGCGCAGCAGGCTCACCGGGTCAGACGTCACGCTTGAGCCGCCCGTGGGCGTCACGTACGCCATGACCGGATGCCCGCCGGGCAGCGTCGACAGCTCTGCCTGAACGCGCCCCATGAAGTCGATCACAATGCCGGCCGCAGCCGAGCCCGTGCTCACGTCCACAGGTACCTTGCCCGAAGAGTCGGTGAAGTACCGGGCGTTCGCGCCGATGCGGCGTAGCAACCGCACGCCTTCCAGCCAGCCGCGCTCGACGGCCGCCTGATATGCCTGCGGCACTTCCGGCGGCAGCTCGCCCACGCCCCGCTTCGCAGCGGCAATCGAATCCTCGTAGCGCCGGATCTGCCCGCGCGTGTATCCGGCCGCGGCGACCGCCTTGGCGCACTGCGCGTGCACGATCATCTCGAACGCCTTGGCCACGCTGCCGCTCTTGGTGGGATCAGCCAGACCGAGCTGGCCGAAATAGCGCGGGTCAGCGAGATCCTCCCACACGGACGGCGGCCGCGCGACGCCGAGGTCCTTGAGCCTATCGAAGTTGTAGCAGATGCCGAACGCGCTCAGCACGTTGCCGTAGTAGGCGTCGCCGCGCCACACCTCGCCGTTCATTTCGCGGGGAATCAGCACGCGGCCCGCAGCGTCCTCGAACAGGCCGGGCGGCGGGCCCGCCGAGCCCCACGCCGGCACCGACAGGCCCTGTTTCTCCGCCTTCTCGTGGTCGTACACGCCGCCGCCGAAGAAGACGTCCATGCCGCACGAGATTTCGCGCGGGCTATCGCATGTCCGGAACGCCTGCCACAGCGCCCACGCCGTGCCCGTACCTTCCGGACACTTGCGCGCCAGCACAAGATCTGCCCCGTCGGAAGGCCACGCAATGCCTTGCTTTTTGAAGAACCGCTTGGAGGCCGCCGCATACTCGGACGCCAGATAGCGCATGATCTCGGTTGTGCCGCCGATGTTGCGCCAGTCGATCCGGACCGGACTGCCGTACCGCTCTCGGTGCCATTTGGAAAAGCCCTCGGCAAACGCCTGCCGGATCGCCTCGTTATGCGGCGAGATAACCACCAGTTCGGGATCGCCCCTATGCCAATCGCCCGCGCCGGTCTCGCGCCGAAAGATAAACGGCAGCGCAACCACCAACAAAGCTAACAGAAGAACAAGAAACAGTTTCATACTGTCCAGCAGTGTAGCAGAACCGACCCCGTGCCTGCCAAGGACTATCGCTTCGTGATAACGATCTCGGCGCCGCCGGGCAATGCTTCGTAGCGAATGACGCCTCCAACGACAGGGCGCTCTGTTTTGGCGGAGCCCTGCTCGATCTTGCACACCGCCCATTCCGGCGGCACCCGGGTCTCAAGCGTGAGCGGCACATCGTAGAGCGCGGGGTCGGCCGCGCAGGAGAGATGGAGGCGGATCTGATCTTTGTCCGCCCGCACAACCTTGACGACCGCGCTTGCGCGCTCCGTCAAATATTTGTGGTAGGTGATGTGGTCCGTGACCCACACCTCAGCGCGGCAGGCATCAAGCTTGTCGAGCAACGCCTTGAAGACGTCCATCGGGATGGCCAGCCAATCTCCACCCACACCGTGTGAGTCAAGGTGCCCCATGTCCCCTTTGGCGATGGCTTGATCCACCAGCTTGCACACCGCCTCAACCGTCTTGACATGCATGGGATAACCGAAGAACGAAGGCCGCTCAATCAAGTTGTACTTGGCCAACGCCAACTTCTTTTCCTCTTCACTGACAGTCCATGGCACGCCACCGGGCTGCCCGAAAGAAATGAGGAAAGGTCTCTTGCGGTCAGGGTAACAGGCGTGGATCACTGCGTCACACCGCGCCAACTCGGCATCCAACTGCACCGCATTCGTCGCGCCCTGATGCTTGAAGGTGTGATTGCCATAGACCACGGCCGAGTCGTGCGGCAGCTCTTTCTCCCATGCCTGCCGCTCGTTCTGGAAAGGCCCGTTGCCCGGGTTGATGTAGAAAGTGCCGACCATGCTCCGCTTCCGCAATTCAGGAATCGCATACTTGACGTGGCTCTGGCAACTGTCGTCAAACGCGAGCAGAAAAACAGCCTTCTTGCCATCGCGCCACTTAAGCACAGCCGTATCGGAGGGCTCCGTATACCCGCTCAACGCTACCAAGAATGCCGCCACCGCCATCGCACCGCGCTTACAATAACCGAACATGACGCCCTCCCTCCACTTTCTGAGCTTATTTGACCTCGACCGGCGAAGCATGTGCCTTCTTGAACGCCTGAAACGCCGCAGCCGTGGCATGCTTCATATGAGCGCGGTAATAGCTGTAGCTCAGCGGCTCGCCCTCGCCTTGCGCCGCGTCCGACACCTCACAATGAAAAAGCGTGTGCGTGGCCAGCTCGTGCGTGAAGAGCACCTTGCAGACATACCACGCCGCGGCGCTCTGCAGCACCGGCAGACCATGCTGGACCACATGGCTCACATGCGCCCACTTCTGAATCTGACGCGTGGACTGGAATCCGAACAGCGCCACCACCAAGGGATCCACGTCTTCGCGCAGAGCCGAAACGCTGAATTCGCCCGCCGCCCTAATACACTCGTTGGTGCGGGTGTGGTTCAGGCTGCACAAAACGACAGTGGCTGGGAAGGCGGTCGCCTGAATATAGGCGTCTACAATACATCCCGCATATCCCTCCTCGCTCCGGGCGCCGACCACATACAGGCCGCAAGAAATCGCAAATAACGCTTTATCGTCCATTCTTATCCCCGCTACGCCGGCAGAGCCGGAACCGAAAATACAGGCGAATCCTCGTCAACCGCCGTTAGCCACTCGGGCTCCGGATAACCGTACCGCTCCCTCAAAACCCGAACAACTTCATCCAAGAAGGTCTCAGGCGTGGAGGCCCCGCTCGTGACTCTGTCTCTTATACACATCTCCGAGCCCACGAGACAGGCAGAAATCTC
>CAYSXF010000737.1:0-3132 GCA_964434815.1 uncultured Lentisphaeraceae bacterium | reverse complement strand
CGCCGGGCAGGCGGCGTCGTAACGTTCAGCGTAACCGAATTGCCCCCGGAGCCGTTCGACGTGTGCGTCGTGAGCCCGGCGTTCGCGATGCAACACCCGTGGATCGAGGCGTGCCGTACAAGGGGCATCCCGCTGATTTCGGAGCTGGAGTTAGGCGCCTGCTACTGGGGCGGCAAGATCCTGGCGGTGACGGGCAGCAAAGGCAAAAGCTCAGTCGTCAAGTTCTGCGCTGACACGCTGGTTCGCGCTGGAATCACGGCTTCTCCGGCCGGCAACTACGGTGTGCCGCTCTGCCGGCTGGTTTTGGAGCAACCGTCCTTGGCGTGGGCGGTCACAGAGGTTAGCTCGTTTCAGATGGAACACACACGGACATTCAGCCCGGATATTGCGATTCTGCTGAACATACAGGACGACCATTTCGACAGGCACGCAGATATGGCGGAGTACAAGGGCCTGAAGCTGAAAATCTTCTCGCGCATGCGCGCAGGTAGCGTGGCTCTGCTGCCGGCTGGCATGGACGACGAGGGGTGTGTGCCTGCGGGTATGCTCACGTTGCGGTTTGGGCCGGACGCGGGCGGCGACTGGTTCTATTTCGAGCATGGCGTGACGGGCAGGTTTAAACAAGGCCCGTGCAATGTGACGCTGAAAGACTGCTGGTTCGACAATGCAGTCTTAGGCGTGGCGGCCGCATCGGCCGTTGCGGCGCTGCGTTACGCGGGCCTGAGCGAGGCGCAGATCCGGCAGGGGTTGCTGGCTTTCGAGCCCTTGGCGCACCGGGTGCAGCGGATCGGAGAAAGCAAGCAGGGCGTCCTCTTTATCGACGACTCCAAGGCGACCAGTCTGGCGGCCACGGCGGCGGCTTTGCAGATGGTGAGAAAGCCTGTCCGGCTGATCGCAGGGGGCCTTCTGAAAGAGAGCGATCTCGAAACAATAAAAGAGTTACTGACACAAACCACAAAAAAGGTATATCTTATTGGCCGCTGTTCAGACCAAATGTGCCAAGCGTGGTCGACATCGGTTCCCTGTGAGCAATGCGGTACGCTGGAAAAAGCCGTTGATTCGGCGGTGCGTGACGCGCAAGCGGGTGACACGGTTTTGCTTTCGCCTGGCACGGCCAGTTTCGATCAATTTCAAAGCTATCGGGAAAGAGGAGAACGTTTCACTGCAAGGGTTCGCGCGGTTGCGGATCTCTGAACGTTTCTTTTCTGAGGGCAAGAAGGACAAGGAGATACAATGAAGCGTCAAACCATACGTATTGTTGCCGGTGCCAATCTGGTCGCAGGATGCCTTCTGCTTCAGGGTTGCGGCATGTTTGGGAAGAAAACCTCGGAGGAAACCACAACCACGATCCCCTCTACCGGGGTCGAGCCTGTTGCGACGCAAAAGGTGGAGCCGGTGACGGCTGTACCCGAGCTGCCGACGACGGAGTTGCCGTCGGTGCAAAGCTCAACGCCGTACACCGTTCAAAAGGGTGACACCATCTCGGCGATCGCTTACAAGTTCAACCTGCGCTGGCAGGACGTCGTGGCGGTGAACCCTGGAATCACGCCTAGCAAGCTGCGCGTCGGACAGACGATCCAGTTGCCGGGCATGGTGGATGCTGCGAAGGCCCGCCATGTGTCAGCCGCGCCGTCCAAATCGAAAGTCTCCGCGCCTAAGACCTCGGCGCCGAAGGCTTCGGCTGCTCCCGCAGTTTCGGGACCGGCGTCCACGTACGTTGTCAAGCAGGGCGACTCAATCTCTTCGATCGCGCACAAGCATGGCGTCAAGACGGCCGCTCTGCGCGAGGCCAACGGCCTCAAGAACGACAAGATCGTGGTTGGTCAGAAGCTGAAGGTGCCTGGCTCGAAGAAGTCGGCTGAAGCCGCTCCCGCGACCACAAAGAAGGCCGCAGCTACGGCTCCTAAGACGTCGGCTCCCAAGACGTCGGCTCCCAAGGCAAGCGCAACGGCGGCCAAACCCGCTGCTCCCGCCGCCACGGTGACGCCGCCGCCTGCGGTTGACACGTCGGCGACGCCGAAGGTCGAGTCGGCTCCCACCAAGACTGAGGCCACCACCACAACAACAACGCCTCCTGCGCCTGCCGCTGAAAGCAGCAACACGCAGACCTACACGGTGAAAGAGGGCGAGGATCTCTATGCGGTCGCGATCCGCTGGGGCGTGAGCCCGAGCGATCTGAAGTCCCTGAACAACCTGACTTCCACCGAGCTGAAGGCCGGCACCGTGCTTAAGATCCCCGGCGCCCAGTAACCGGATGGCTCTATGCGGAAGACCCTGACAACACTCTCGCTGACCGTTGTCACGCTTCTGGGTTTAGGAATCGTCTTGCTGGCGACAGCAAGCACAGTGCGGGCTCAAGGCTTATACGCTGACCCGCACTTTTTCTTTAAGCGCCAGTTGATGTGGCTCGCGATGTCGGTGGGGGTGGCCTATGTCGCCTCACGCTTCGATTACCATTGGTGGAAAGAGTACCCCATCCTGTCGGTGGGGTTCTACGCCGTGGTGGTGGTCGGCTTGATGTTGGTTTTCGTCCCGCATATCGGCGGCAAGGTCAAGGGAAGCTTCCGCTGGCTCAATCTGGGCCCGCTGCGATTGCAGCCTAGCGAGTTCGCCAAGCTCGTGATCGTCGTGGTGATGGCCGTGTGGATGGACCGCATCGGCTGGCGCGTCCGGCAGTTTTTGAAAGGCGCGCTGTATCCCTCCATCGGCCTCGGCATCATGATGGCGCTGCTGGCAGCCGAGCCGGATTTCGGGTCGACGATGGTTGTGGCCGTGGCGGGCGGCGTGCTGATGTTTGTGACGGGTACGCGCTTTTGGCACCTCGCGCTGATCGGTGGCTCGGGCCTTCTGGCACTCGCGGCGCTGGGAGTATACTCGGCCTTGACGGGCCAGATCTTGGCGACTGTCGTCTGCTTCACAGTGGTGGGGTCCCTGGCGGCTTTTCTCGTGTTCAACTTCCCCCCGGCCAAGATCTTCATGGGCGACTCTGGCAGCCTGATGCTGGGCTACCTTTTGGCAGTGATTCCGCTTTGGGGCGGGAACAACTCGTTGTTTCACCAGTTCTGGCTGTTGCCGGTGGTCTTGGTGTTATTTCCGTTGTCCGATACCCTTGCGGCAATTTTGCGCCGACTT
>CAYSXF010000736.1:0-3135 GCA_964434815.1 uncultured Lentisphaeraceae bacterium | reverse complement strand
ACGAGCTTTCTGCCTGTCTCGTGGGCTCGGAGATGTGTATAAGAGACAGGCCCGCTTCGGGCGGTTCGAACACGTCCGCCATGGCGAACGCCAGGTCGGGGAACAGCGCGCTACGCAGCCGCTCCTGCTGCATGAAGCCGTCATCAAGCCGGAACGACTCGCCGTCCAGCGTGAATATCTCGATCAGTGCCAGTTCCGGCGACACGAGCCAATACTCCTTCACGCCCGCGTCCGCATACCGCTTGAACTTGAGCAAACGGTCATACGATGCGGACGACGGCGAAAGGATTTCAATCACCAGATCCGGCGTCCCCCTAATACACGCGCCCGTGATTTTCGTGGGGTCGCATACGACCAGCAAATCCGGCTGCACCACCGTGTCCTCGCTGAGCACCACGTCCAGCGGCGCGGCAAACAGCCGGCACGGCTTGCCTTTGAAAAACGGCCCCATGACCACCGACAAACGCATCGACAGCTCCTGATGCCGCACCGTCGGGCTCGACATCGCGTACGACACGCCATTGATGATTTCCTTGCGCGGCTCATCCGGCCACGTCAGGTAATCGTCGTAGGTGTAACGACTTTCATGCTTTGTCACTCGTTCCTGCATGTCAGGCCTCCGTCACCTATCACCTTTTACCCCTCACCTCTTCCTTTTCTAACTCTTTCCCAGCTCACGCCAACTGGCTCAGGAAGCGCGTGTCGTTCTCGTAAAGCCAGCGGATGTCGGGAATGCCGTACTTGATCATCGCGATGCGCTCCACGCCGAAGCCGAAGGCGTAGCCGAACACCTGCTCGGGATCGTAGCCCACGAAATTGAACACGCGCGGGTCCACCATGCCCGCGCCCGCGATCTCGATCCAGCCGCTGTTCTTGCAGACGCGGCAGCCCTTTCCGGCGCACACATGGCAGGAGAAGTCCACTTCCACGCTCGGCTCGGTGAACGGGAAAAAGTGCGGGCGGAAACGCACGCCCAACTTAGAACCCATCATCTCTTTGGCGTAGTAGGCGAGCGTGGATTTCAGGTCGGCCAGCGACACCGGCTTCGTGTCCACGTAGAGCCCCTCGATCTGATGGAAGTTCGCGCTGTGCGTCGCGTCGGTCGTGTCGCGGCGGTAGGTGCGGCCCGGTGTGATGATGCGCACCGGCGGCTTATACTGAGTCATCATGCGGATCTGCACTGGCGAGGTCTGCGTGCGCAGCAGCAGGTCGTCCGTCAGCCAGAACGTGTCGGACGCGTCCATCGACGGATGGTGCGCGGGCGTGTTGAGCGCTGTGAAGTTGTTGAAGCGGTTCTCGATGTCCGGCCCGTCCGCCACGGTGAAGCCGAGGCGCGCGAAAATCGCCGCTGTCTCCTCGATCACCCGCGAGACCGGATGCTTCGCGCCCGGCGCGAACCAGCGCCCTGGCAGCGTGGGGTCGAACGCGCTCTCCTCTTTCTTGACCGTGCCCACCGCCGCCAGCCGCTCGGCGAGCGCCGCCTCGAGCGCCGCGCGCCAAGCGTTCGTGCGCTTGCCGAACTCCGGCCGCTCCGCGGCGGGCACGTCCTTCATCTGCTTCACGATCGCGGGCAGCGACCCGTTGCGACCGAGGTAGCGGATACGCACCTGTTCCACTCCGGCCGCATCCGCCGCAGCGGTCACCTCATCCAACGATTGCGCCTGCTGCGCTTCCAATTCTGCAAGTGTCATAAACCCTTCGCTTTCCGTCAAAAAATGAAGAAATCAGTTTATTCCAATCACCCCCCGAAATCAATTTGCATCTTGAAACAAAAAAACCGCCCCCGCGACGGGGACGGTCTTTTCAGGATGCCGCGAAAGGCAAACTCCGCTTACACGAGAGCGGCGCGAGCCTTCTCGACCAACGCCTTGAAGCCTTCCGCGTCGGCGATGGCGACCTCGGAGAGCATCTTGCGGTTGATTTCGATACCGGCCTTGATCAGCCCTTCCATGAAGCGGCTGTAGGTCATTCCCTCGCTGCGGGCAGCCGCGTTGATGCGGGCGATCCACAGGCGGCGGAAGTCGCGCTTGCGGTCCTTGCGGTGAATCGTCGCCAGCCGCTGGGCGCGGTTGACGGCTTCGGTGGCCTGACGGAAAAGCTTGCTGCGGGAGCCGCGAAAACCTTTCGCGAGCTCTAAGCGCCGGCGGCGGCGTTCTCTTGACGCGGGTGCATTGGTGACTCGTGACATGACACAATCTCCTTGTTATTAGTTGCCTTGCAGCATACGCGCCGCAGTCTTAGCGAAAACTTCAGCAGCAACAGTGGTACCACGGAGATTACGCTTGCGCCCGCGCGGCTTGTAGCCGTTCAGGTGGGACTTGCCACCCTGTGAGCGCATCACTTTACCCGTGGCCGACATTTTGAGCCGCTTAGTAGCGGACTTCTTGGTCTTCATGGTAGGCATGATTGTCCTCTTCCTTGTTTGAAGCCTGAACCCGCAGGGCAGTCAGCCGTGATAGCCCGTACGAGAACACTCTTGTCACCTCCACAGGTGAAAAGGAGTTAACTTTGTATCAAACTGCACCGCCTACGTCTAGCCCAAACCGTTTTTTTGTGACACCGGCCAGACGAATATGCTAAAGTTATCGAAATCATATTGAGGAAAAACCATGCGCACACGTGCTCTTCTCGCTTTGTTTCTTGTTCTCGCCTTGTGGACCGGCTGCGTCTCTTCTACTGTCGTCGCCGGAAAATCCAAGGCGCCCGCCATCACAATCGATGAGTCGGGTGCCATCACGTTTAATGACCAACACGTGCAACTTGGCAAGCTCGCGTCCGCTCTGAAATCCGCCGGAATCGAGAAATCGCAGGTCGTCAATATCCAGATACCCGAACATTTTGACCGCGAAGTCATGAGACGCATTTCCACGGAACTGGTGGTTAAGAACGGCTATATCCACACTTTTTTTGTCACGAAACGTAAAGCCACCGCCACCCTCGTCGAGCCAAAATGAACAACGTCTCTTTATGATGATCCCTGCCCCGCAACTGCAAGCCATCGCCACCCTCGCCGCCCGCCGCGCGGGCGAACACGTCCTCGCCAACCTCCACCGCCGCGGCGATGTGAACTCCATCCTGCGAACCGACGTGAAGCACAAGCTCGACGTCGAGGCCCAGGAGACCGCCACCGCCGTC
>CAYSXF010000735.1:0-3138 GCA_964434815.1 uncultured Lentisphaeraceae bacterium | reverse complement strand
CCGGCTGATAGTATTCCTCACTCACCGGCGCATCGCCCTTCGTGCGGCGCGTACCTTCGACCAAGCCGGACACCTTCATGTAGATATTCGGATATTCAGCAAGTGTCCGAATCAGGCGCCGCCACGACTCGGGTGGAGGCCCGCCCGTGACCGGGACGCTGGCCACATGATTGACGACGAGGCGCAGATTCGGCACCGCCTTCGAGAGGCGTCCGGCCTGAGCCACCCACGCAGGCGGCGAATGCACGTCGAAGCTCAGCCCGCGGTCGGCGATGTCGTGCATGTCCCTGACAAACCCGCGGTCGCTCAAGCCGGCCTCAAGTGAGCCCTCACGTATCCGGACCCCGCGAAAAAGCGGATTCGCGGCAAACCTCTTCAGATGGCCGGCGAACGCGTCAGTCCCGATGGGCAGATTGCCGACCAAGCCGACAATCAGCGGCGCTCGCTCCGCCAGATCGAGCGTCCACTGGTTGTCCTCCACCCACGTACTGGCCTCGACGACCACAACGCCATCGACCGGCTGCGGCACGGCCAGCGCGCTGTAATCACTTGGCAATACGGTACGGTAAAGAAGCGCGTCATCGGAGGGCGGCCACGGCACGCCCTGCGGCCGTGACGGATCATAAAAATGCACATGCGCATCGATGATTTTGGAGGGACGCACCCTGCCGCCCGGCTTACCTGTGGAGCAGCCTCCGCAAGCGGAAGCCGCCAAAGCTGTCGCGGATCGAAGAAAGGCGCGTCGGGTTTTGTCCATAGACATGTCACCAGTCAGCGGTCACCTCGGCAACGATAGGCAGGACGCCATTCAGACCTGTCTCTGTGTTAGTGATGACCACGCACCGGATTAATTGAATGACGGCGTGATCCTGCAAAGCATCGAAGACACCGCGACCAGGCCGGCATACTGGCTGAACGCCACCCAGTCCGCCGATTCCTCCGCGGCGGTGGTCACCGTGCGGTAAATCGCCCCGATCAGAAGCAGCAGGAATATGCCATCCTGTCCCACCGTCCACATGCCGGCAATCAATCCCACCGCCAGCCAGCGCTGCATTTTCGACATCGCATGAAAACCACGGCTGCCGTCAAGCTGCCACACAGGGATCAGGTTAAATAGCGTGATCCACCCGCCAACATGCGCCAGCGCACCCCAGATTCCCGCCCCCGTCAGCCTGTAAGCAAGGAAACACCCAAGCGCCGCAGCCAGCCCCCAGATCGGCCCTGCCAGACCAATGCGGGCGTCATCACGCGGGTTCGCCACGTGCCGCTTGAGAAGAACCACCGCCCCAACACCCGGAATAAACATCGGCGCCGACGCCGGAATCCCCAGCCTGCGCAATGCCGCCACATGCCCCATTTCATGAACATATATCGACACCACCAGCCCCAACGCAAACTTCCACCCCCAGGCCGTCCAATACACTCCGAGCGAGGCGATCATCGTGAAAAACGTACTTGCCTTCGTAAGACCCAGCAACAGGAACTTGGCCTTGGCCAAAACCAAAATGACCACGAGCTTGAATTTCAAAAGCAACAGTCCAACCGGTGCCAGAGGGCCAAGCCAGATCAGCCAGCGCGGATGTTTCTCGCCGCTGCCTGCACCTGCAGATTTGGAATTGCCTTCCGGCACTGCTGCCGCACGTTTGGCAAGTTCATCGATCCGCTGGGAAACCACCTGGTGCTGCCGCGCCTCAGGCGGCAATAGCTCAATGCATTTTTGCCACCGCTCCTGCGCCTCCACCAGTTGTCCGGCACGCTCAGCAGTCTCCGCTTCCGCAGCCAACCGCTTGAGCGCACCCGAATGCACAAGCCACTTACACGCCGGACAAATCAAAAAGCCTGGCGCCACCTGTGTTCCGCATTGCGAACACGTCGTGGATGCCGGCGCGGACTGTGTGGAAGCCCCCATGTCATGCACCCGGAGCGGCCGGCACCATCTCGGGCGGCGCGGACGCATTCACGGCATACGGCCCGGTGACCTTCACAACCACCCGCCTATTGATCTTCCAGGCTTGATACAGGGCAATTCCTATGATAATCCATCCCATGAAATTTGAAGCCCCCTCAAGAAAAGGCGAAGCGCAGGCGAGGAAGAAAATCAGAACCCACAGCTTCGCCGGAATCTGGCTAACCGTCAAGGGAGCATCACTCCGGGACACTACTGGCGACGCAGCCCCGTCACCCTGCACGGTCTGAGAAACGCCGTCATGCTTATGGTAGTTTTGAACGAGCCCTTCCGCAAGACTAGGCATATAGCTGGTAACAATCGACAGGTAGGTCAAAACGATCGCCAGCAGCTGATACAGCCAGCCGCCCCGACCACCCGTGCCCCAGCGAACCGCACAGCCAACGGCAAACCCCACAGCAATCGCAATGATGCCAAGCTCCATGTGTGCAAAAGTGGCAATTAGGAACCACACCAGTGCCCCTGCGGCAGCCGCCCCGATGCCGGCACCCAAGGCCTTCAGAAAGCCAACACTCCCTGGCCTCTGAGCGAGGGACGCTTCCACCATCTTCCTACAAGCCGCGCAAGCGGTCATTTGATTCACCTGGTGATATTCGGCCGGTATCGTCTTCTTACAGAATCCACACGCCACGTTACATCCGCCACGATCCTTGACTTCCGCCTGATCAAACTGAAGCCCCGCATCGCCTGCTGTGTCTGCCGTTATCTTCATGTTCGTTTTCCTTTTAAGACAACACGTCACCATCGATTGTTAACGAGAAGTCGAAAGTTTTTATCGGGACATCCAGACAAATTGGTTTTCGTGAGAAAGTCAGGCTCGCGGTCTCACCACGACCAGTTGAACATGAGCCGCGGGCCTTTCACGTTCTCTTGCATGAAGCGGCTGAGATTGAAATTCAGTCCGATGCCGGGACGTGAGAACAAGTCCATCAGTGTGACCTGCTCGTCATAGCGGTAGACTTTCACCGCGTCGGTCTCAAGCAGCTCGGCGATCTTCTTTTGCGCGTCTTCGCCGTAGCCGATCCCGTCGATCAGCTTAAGGCGCACCGCCTCGTCGGCCACGAACACGCGTCCGTCCGCCAGCGGCAGCACGGTTTCCTTCGACAGCTTGCGGTTCTCAACGACCAGCGTCACGAAGCGGTCATACATCGCGGTGATGACCTGCTGCAGCA
>CAYSXF010000734.1:2052-3139 GCA_964434815.1 uncultured Lentisphaeraceae bacterium | reverse complement strand
GCATCCGCTTCACGTCCGGACACCCGTCGGGCTGCACCGACCAACTCGTCCATGCTGTGCGCAGCCTGCGGCAGGTGTGCCACCACCTCCACCTTCCCGTTCAGTCCGGCTCCGACCGCATTCTGGGGCTCATGCGCCGAGGCTACACGCGCGCCGACTATCTCGACGCCGTGCGCCGCCTGCGCGAAGCCATGCCCGACTTCGCGCTCACGACCGACGTGATCGTCGGCTTTCCTAGCGAAACCGCGGACGATTTCGAAGCGACCCGCTCGCTGATGGGCGAAGCCGATTTCGACAACGCCTTCATCTTCAAATATTCGCCGCGCCCCGGCACGCCGGCCGCCGCGTGGAAGGACGACGTGCCTGAAACGGAGAAGATGCGTCGCAACCAAGTGCTGCTCGCGGATCAGGACGTGCGCGGGCTCGCCGCCAACCAGAAGCTCGTAGGCACCGTGCAGGAAGTGCTCGTCGAGGGCCCCAGCCTGCGCAATGCAGCGCGCTGGTCAGGACGTTCGCCGGGCAACAAGATCGTGGTCTTCGAACCGCAGTCCGGCCTGCAAGCCGGCGCCCTGGCGCTCATCCGCATCACGCGTGCGGCGCCTCAGACCCTCTACGGCGACGTCACCGTATGAGCGCGTCCGGCACGATGCGCCTGAACGACACGATCACCTGCCGCATCGAAAAGCTCGTCTACGGCGGTGACGGGCTGGTGCGCGTCGACGGGCGCGTGGTCTTTATCCCCGGCACCGCCACCGGCGAGATCGTCCGCGCTTGCGTGACGCAGCTCAAGCCGGGCTTTGCGCGGGCCCGCCTCTGCGAGATTGTCGAGGCTGCCGCTGCGCGCATCGAACCCTGCTGCCGCGTGACCGACCGTGCCTCCGGCGAACTCAGCCAGGTGCCCGGCTGCGTTTACGACCATCTCGACTACGCAGCCGAACTTCAGGCGAAGCAGCAACAGCTCGAAGCCTTCCTCGCCCGCCTGACACGCGGAACAAAAGCCGCCATTCTGCCGCCATTCGCGTCTCCTGCCTCGCTGCACTACCGCAACAAGATCGTGCTGCACGCGGTCCGCGACCGGCGCGGCACG
>CAYSXF010000734.1:0-2042 GCA_964434815.1 uncultured Lentisphaeraceae bacterium | reverse complement strand
GGCTACCTGCAGGAGCCGTCGCACCGCGTCCTTGACATCGAAGCCTGCCCGCTGGCCTGCGACGCCATCAACGACACGCTTGCTGGCTTGCGCGACTCCGGCCAACTGGCCGATTTGCCGCAAGAAGCCGACATCACTTTCCGGCACACCCCACACGATGGCGCGGTCTGGTGGGTGAACCGCAGGCCGCCGCCCATGCCCTGCGCCGACCTGCTCACCGAGGCCAGCTCCGCAGGCCCGCTGCGCGTGCCGCGCGACGGCTTCTACCAGGTCAACCCCGCCGCGGGCGACGCGCTCGCGCGTACCGTCGCATCCTGGTTTTCAGAAGCGACCGACTATTCTGAACTGCTCGACCTCTACTGCGGCGTCGGCATGTTCGGCTTTGCCTGCATGGCGGCAGGCGGCACCCGACTCACCGGCGTGGAATCGGGCCGCGCAGCGGTCGCCGCAGCCAAATTGAACGCGGCTGCATTAGGCGTCAACGCGTCCTTTCTCTGCCACGCGCTCGGGCAGGACAAACTCCCTTTCGCCGCCCTCGTCGGCGACCCGCGCCGAACGACGGTCATCGTGGACCCGCCTCGCGACGGGATGGCCGCCGACGCTGCCCGCGCTTTAGCCGAAAGCGGAATCGCGCGGATCTTCTGCATCTCCTGCGATCCAGCCACTTTGTCGCGGGACCTCGCGGTGCTCCTGTCGGGCGGTCGCTACCGCCTGGTCCGGGCGCAGCTTTTCGACATGTTTCCGCGCACAGCCCACTTCGAGACGCTCGTCGAACTGCTCTGCTCCTAGGTACATTTTTTCAAATTTTGGACTTGCGCGAAAGAACGGGAGTGCCCTAACATGGCGTTATTACTGGTTTTTGTTTTACGGGGCGTGCCGTAATATCTGTCGGTTAGCGGTAGATGGTGTGGTGCGTCTGGGCATCTGTCATGCCCTCGGTAGCGGCTTGAGCCATGGAGGCCGGCGCCGTCGGATCACGCAACAACATGGCAGGACACAGAACACACAAGGAATGCAGACATGGATATCTATGTTGGCAACCTTCCGTACTCAACAGCAGATGACGACCTGAGAAGTCTCTTCGCGGCGCATGGTGAGGTTGCCTCCGCCCGTGTCGTCATGGATCGTGCGACGGGCCAGTCCAAAGGTTTCGGCTTCGTCGATATGCCTGACCGCAATCAGGCCCAGCAGGCGATCAACGCGCTGAACGGCTACGACGTCGATGGCCGCAAGCTGCGCGTGAATGAGTCCCAGCCCAAACCGCGCGATGACCGCGGTCCCCGTGGCGGCGGTGGTGGCGGCGGTTTCCGTGACCGTCGCGACCGCGGTGGCGGCGGTGGCGAGCGCTGGTAATCACACAAGAGAACGAACTCAATACGTGGCGGCACCCTTCACCGGGTGCCGCCTTTTTAGTGTTCGTCGCCCAGCTTGAACTCGACCGTCAGCGTTTCATACTGCTTGAGGAACGCCTGAGAAAGCCCCCGGATCGGCGCCGCGTTGGCTGCCGCTTTGAGTACCGTCTGATCGAAGAACGCGCTTCCCGAAGACTGGCGGATATGGTAGCTCACCACGCGTCCCGTGCTGTCCAGCCGGATGTCCAGCAGGGCAGGCCGCTGCCCGGCATCGCCCGTCCCCGGCTGCTCCCACGCGTCAAACATCGCCCGCCGCACCAGCACCACGCACCGCGAGATCTCGTCGTCGGGGATCATATTCCGGGTGCCCGCCCGAGCGCCATCCTGCAGCGCCTTTTCGATGTCCGCGCGCGACAGCGCCTTGTCCGTCATGGGTTTCAAGCTGACTGGCTTCGACGGATCAAACGGCTTGTAGAGCTTGTCGAACGTGGGCTGAGCCGGCGTCACCGGCCGCGTCACCTTGGGGCCTTTCTTGAACTCTTTTTTCTCTTCCGCTTTGGGGGGCGGCTTCACTTCCGGTTTCACTTCCGGCTTGGGTTTGGGCTTGGGTTTGGGCTTCTCTTTCTTTTCGATCACCAGCGCGTCCTTTGGCGGATCGGGCAACGGCACAGGCGGCGGCGCGTCCAGCTC
>CAYSXF010000733.1:0-3141 GCA_964434815.1 uncultured Lentisphaeraceae bacterium | reverse complement strand
GTCCAGGGCGAAGCGGCTGCCGTCCATCGAGTCGGCGGCGAGGGCCTCCGAGAACGTGACGACAACGAGCGTGCCCGCCGTGCCTGCCTGGGCCGAGACCAGGGTGGGCGGCGTGGTGTCGGCGTCGGTCGACACCAGCACGCTGAGCGAGCGGATCGGCAAATTCGGGCCGTTGTTCTGGAACGTCCAGTCGACGCCGCTGTTGATGGGCGTGGGGCAGTTGCCGATGCCGATGTCGAGCACGCTTCCGCCGGAGCCCCAGTCGTTGATGCCGAACAAGGTTTTTCCGGCGAGCGTGTTATGAACCTGCATGGAGCCGTAGGTGCCGCCAGTGGACGGCGAGTCGCCGAAGTCGTAGAGCGCGTCGTTGGCGCCCGCCGGCAACCCGCTTGATCCGCTTGTGTAATTGCAGGGCCAGAACTCGATGTTGCCGGTCAGGCCTGTGCCGGAGGTGACGTTCGTGTCGTTGCACACGACGTTCATGTTGGCGACGGACTTCTGGAAGAACGCGCCGGTCGGGAACGCGGGGATGCCGACTTTGCTAATGTCGTCGGTGAAGGCGTCCATGGAGACCCACAGGTATTGCAGGTCGCCGTCCAGGCGCTGGAGTTCCAGATAGTAGGCCACCCGCTTCGGCGGGTTGCTGAACAGGAGTGTGTTGTTCTTGCTGTAGGTGATGGGGGTGGTGCCGTAAGCGGGCGAATTGGGGAGGTCGATGGCGTAAGCGAGCTTGTAGCCCGCCGCCTCGGGCACGTTGGCCAGACAGCCGCGGACCGTCGCGCGGAACGCGTCCGAGTTGGTCGTTGCGATCGTCTGCTGCGTCGGCCACGAGTAGTCCTTGACGCCGGTCGCGGTCACCGTGTAGTAGGCGTCCTTCGTGAGGGGGCTCGTGGCGAGGGTGACGGTGCGCTGGTCGTCGCTCAGCGCCGCGCCGGAAATCGTCAGCCCGCCGGTGAGGGCGTAGTTGGCGGTGTTGGTCGCGGTCGCGGGATCCATCGCCTTGCTGAAGGTGACTGCGACGCCCCGCAGATTCGCGGTGTTGACGCCGCGGGCGACCACGGGAGCATAGCTGTCGCCATAGACGCCGACGACGTTGGTGATAGCGGGCAGCCAGGCGGCGGCCATTTTGGCGTAACCCGCAGCGTTGGGATGCAGCCCGTCAGCGAGGTCGCTGGTCGTCAGATAGCTGTACATGTCGAGAAAGGTCACTTTACGACCGAGGGCCCGCTGCGCCAGAACCTTGCCCGACACGTAGGGGTTGAACTTGTTGGTGATGGCGGTATTTTGTGCGGCATTGTCGCTGCGGGGAAGCAGCGTCGTCACGATGATGTTCGCGTTGGGCCGGTTCGTGGCGATCTTTGTGACCAAGCTGTCGAGGCGGTCGACGCGGTTAGAGAAATCGCCGGCGCTGGAATCATTCGTGCCAATATGCAGTAAGATGACATCCGGGTCGTTGATGGCGAAGAGCCAGTCGATAATGTTGGTGTCGAGCTGGCCGATGGTCCAGCCGCTGAGGCCCTCGTGGTCGGAGTCCGGCAGGCCGGTCGCGCCGTTGTCGGTGCGCGTGCCGACATAGTCGACGTTGTAGCCCGCGCCGGTGAGCGAGGTGTAGAGGGGCAGACGGTAGCCGCCAGCCGTGCCCTGACCATAGGTGATGGAGTCGCCCAGCGGCATGATGCGGAGCGGGCGCGGCGACTGCGGGCGGGTATAGGAGAGAACGGTCAAAGTCGCGGTGGAGCTGACGATGTATCCCGAAGCGCCGGTGACAATGACGTCGTAGACGCCGCCGTTAGCGGCTGAGGAGGGCGAGAACTCGATCCATGACTGAGTGGCGCCCGGGATGAATGTGCCGTTCTTGCGCCACTGGTAGGCGGTCGCGTAAGGCGTGTACACGCTCATGCGCGCAAGGTCGCCCAAGTAAACGGTCTGCGAGCGCGGCTGGCTAAAGATCGAGGGAGGCGTGCCCGAACTGGCGGGCGAGGCCCCGAGGCGGACGAGCACATAGAGGTTCTTCGTCGTATACTGAGGCGCGTTGTAGTTGAACGTCCAGTCGAGATCCTGGTTGCCGCTCTGGGAGAAGAACGTGTTGTTGCCGATGCCGATGGCAGGAGTGCTTCCGTTTGCGCCGAAGTGATTGACTGCGAAGATCGTGTGCCCCTGCAGATAGTTGTGCACCTGCATGGAACCGTGTCCGGCCGTGATGCCGTTCGGCCCTCCGCCGTCGCCGAAGTCGAAGACGTTCGTGCCGTTGAGCGTGCTGAGCGCACCGGGGATGCTCTTGTCATTGCTTGCGCCGTAGTTGCTAGGCCAGAACTCGATGTTGCCGGTCGCGATGCCGGTGCCGGTCGTGACCGCGCTGTTGGCGACGTTATCCGATGCGTAGACGTTCATGTTGCTGACGTATTGTTGCCACATCGCGCCGCGGTCGGCCGTGGGCACGCCGATCTTGGTGAGGTCGGCGGTGAAGGCGTCCATCGAAACGTAGGCCCACTTGTACTGGCCGTTGGTGACCACTTCGAGGCAGTAGGCGACGCGGTCGAAGGCTTGCGTCTGCGCGAAAAGGCTTTCGTCGACCGTGTAGTTGCAGCCGCTGGCCCAGTTCACGGTGTTGCCGATGGCGAGATGGTGGATCAGCGTATAGCCGGCCGTCTCGGCGATGTTGGTCAGAACGTTGGGAAGCGTGGTGTTTGCGGTCGGCGCGGTGAACGAGGCCGTGGAGCCGGCTGCGATCAGGTTGCCGTTGCCCGAGCGGTCGCGCACGCCGGTTACGGACAACTGATAGGTCTGGCCAGCCGTGAGCGCGGAAGTTGTGAGAAGCACAGTCCGCTTGTCGGCCTGCAGTGCGGCGGCTGAAACGGTGGCCCCATTGTTGAGCGTGTAGAAAGCGCTGGCCGAGGCGGAGTCGGCGATGGTCTCGCTGAAGGAGACAGCCACCTGGTTGAGTGATCGCGAGGCGACGGTCCGGACCAGCGTCGGGGCCGTCGTGTCGGACTCGCCGCCGGGGTAGACGAGCACGTGCAAGCGGCGGAAGCTGTAGGAGCCGGCGTTGCTGGCGAAAGTCCAGTCCGGGCTACCGCTCGGGTTATTGCCGATGCCGACGCAGAGGGTCTGGTTGTTGTTGAAGTTGTTGACTGCAAAGAG
>CAYSXF010000732.1:0-3141 GCA_964434815.1 uncultured Lentisphaeraceae bacterium | reverse complement strand
CTGGCATAGCCCGGAGAGGATCAGAACATTATGGCTACAGAAATCCTGTTGTTGACGGATGTCGCGGACCTCGGCAAGGCCGGCGACGTCGTGAAAGTCGCGGACGGTTACGCCCGCAACTACCTGCTGCCGAGAGATCTGGCTGCCCCGGTCTCCCAGCACGCCCTGCGCCGTCTCGAAAAGATGCGCAAAGCGCGCGAGGAGCTCTCCCGCATCCAGATGGCTGAGGCGAAGGACAAGGCCGCGAAACTGGCCAATGTCTCCGTCACCATCCGCGCCAAGACCGTGGACGGCACGCGCCTCTACGGCTCGATCAACGCGGCCGATATCGTTGCTGCCCTCCAGGAAGGCAACAAGATCGCCGTTGACAAGGCCCAGGTGGTGCTGCCCGAACCGCTGAAAGAAACCGGCACGTTCGACGTCGCCATCAAGCTGCACGCCGACCTGACCTGCACCATCAAGGTGTGGATCGTCGAAGGCTAACGCGAAGCAAGGAGGAGTTAGGAGTTAGGATTTAGGAGTTTCAAAACGCTTCTGAATCCTGATTCTTAGCTCCTTTCTTTTTCCTTAGTTTCGTTTCTTGCCCGCCAGCGGGTGCCCTCTTTCGGTGGTTAGGTCTCCTAACTCCTAACTCCTAAATTCTAACTCCTAACTTCTCCCTCTCCCCCATGCCGCGTCACGCCACACCTTCCTCAGCGGCCCCCGCCCTGCGCGCGCCGCCCCACAGCGCCGAAGCCGAACGCGGCGTCCTCGGCTCTGCCTTGTTAGACGTGGGCAACGAGAGCCGCGTGCTGGACCTCTGCACCGAGAGCGGCATCACCCCCGAAGCGTTCTTCGTTTACGCCAACCGGCTGCTGTTCGAGACGCTGGTCGAGATGTCCCGCGCCGCGGCCACCATCGACCCGCTCACCCTCAACGAGCGCCTGCGCACCCTCAACCGCCTCGACGAGGTCGGCGGCACCGCCTATATCCAGTCGCTCATCGACGAGACCCCGACCGCCGCCCACGCCGAGTACTACATCAACATCGTGCGGCAGAAGCACCTGCTGCGCACCGTCATCGACTGCGCCCGCGACGCCGAGCGCCGCTGCTACGACGAGGCCGTCAGCGCGGACCTGATCCTCGGCGAGGTGGAGCAGAAGTTCCTGGGCATCGCCGACCGCCGCGACGGCACCGGCCTCACCTGGCCCCAGGCCATCGGCAACACGATGGGCCACATCGAGCGCCTCTTCTCCCTCGGGCCGGGCGCCGTCTCCGGCCTGCCCACCGGCTTCTCCAACCTCGACAAGAAGCTCAAGGGCCTGCGCAACGGCGAAATGATCGTGCTCGCCGCGCGCCCCTCCATGGGCAAGACCTCGCTCGCCATGAACATCGCCGAGTGCGTCGCCCTCGGCAAGGACATCTACGGCCGCCCCATGAAAGGCGACCACTGCCGCCCCCATCCCGTCGCCGTCTTCTCGCTGGAGATGTCCACCGAATCGCTCTCCATGCGCATGCTCTGCGGCTTCGCGGGCGTGCCCGGCTTCCAGATTGACCAGGGGCTCATCAACCCCAAGAAGATCCACCAGCAGCTCACCCGCGCCGCCTCCGACCTCGCCAAGGCGCCCATCTACGTCGACGACACCGGCGGCCTCGACGTCATGGACATGCGCGGCCGCGCGCGCCGCCTCAAGAAGCGCTACAAGATTGAGCTGATCGTCATCGACTACCTTCAGCTCTGCAACTGCCGCGAGTTCTCCAAGCAGGGCCGCCAGATCGAGACCTCCCAGATTTCCGGCCAGATCAAGGCCATGGCCAAAGAGCTGAACCTGCCGGTCATCGTGCTCAGCCAGCTCAGCCGCGCGCCCGAACAGCGCGGCGACAAGACCAACCGGCCCAAGCTCTCCGACCTGCGCGACTCCGGCGCGATCGAGCAGGACGCCGACGTGGCCCTGCTGCTGCGCCGCCCCTGCAAGGCCCCCGGCGACCCCGAGTACGAGGACCGCCGCCTCGCCATCGTCGACGTGGCCAAGCACCGCAACGGCCCCACCGGCGAGGTGCGCCTCGACTTCGACGACGGCCTCACGCGCTTCGGCGACCGCGCCGACCAGGGCGGCGAGACCGACGGACTCGACCCCGACCCCTCCGCCGACGCCCAGCCCTGAGCGCCTGCCCCGTGAACAGGGCGATGCGGTTTATGACGCGTCCCCTGCACATGTGGCAGCACGCTTGGAGTGCGTGCGGCAAGCGGTATTCCGCGCGACGCCGCTTGTGTGTGTGTCTTTCAAAACTGGCATCAGATGGTTTTGGCCCGACTCCGTGTAGTCCGTCAACGCGCCGCAAAACAAATTTGTCAATAGTCGAATGCGGGCATATTTAGAGCAGTTTAACTTGAATTGTGGCCACTATTTTCACTGCATTACGCAAACCGTTTTTGACAGGATGAACAGGATTTTCAGGATTTACCCCAGCAATAACATCCTGTTTAATCCTGCAATCCTGTCTCAAAATTGATTTTCCCCTTTTAAGGTACGTCACCATAATGACTACACTGTTTCCTAAACTGCTCTAAGGATCGAGCCAGATAGGATGCTGAGGCTGGGGGGAGTCAGAAATATGAGGTCGGCAGATGGAGGTAAGAGGTCAGTAACGCCAGCTTGAGCAATTAGCGGCTGAACGCCTGCGGAATTCTCGTGCCGGGGGTACTGAGACGCCCGTGCTAAGCCATGGGTGGGCGTGCCAGCGGCCACATATTTGTTCCAGTGATTTTCTACTGTCTGCATTTTCAGGACGCAGAGCGTCTCCGCTCCCACTCTTTCATAAACGAACGAAAACCTTTCACGTCCTCAATATCCTGTGGCTGCTTGGGTGTGCATTGCAAGTAAAAGGCGTGGACTGTGTCACTAAAGGCGTGAACTGCAGAACGCCAATCGGCACAGGACACAGTAATCATCGGCCCAGTCGCCGACTCGATGTGGACTTCCGCTTCGACGTGTCGGATGGAGAAGTCCAGTCCATTGGGACAGCCACAAATCACAACGTCTTCTATACCTTTGATGTCGTACATACTAACGACAAAGAACGACAAAGGGACAGGTCTTTAGAAAAAAATATTGTTGCGGTGGTGGGGCGGCGGGTGGTAGAGTGATGGGCGTGTAAGGG
>CAYSXF010000731.1:0-3159 GCA_964434815.1 uncultured Lentisphaeraceae bacterium | reverse complement strand
AGATTTCTGCCTGTCTCGTGGGCTCGGAGATGTGTATAAGAGACAGCGCAGGACGTTCACCGCCGGCGAAACACTGCACACACGAAAATGGGTCGTGCTGCTCGCCCGCGGCCAGCTCGGCCTGACTCTGCCGCCACCCCCGCGCCCGTGGAGCGAGAACGACGGCGAAACGCTTTACAACGGCATCCGCCTGCCACGCGCGTGGCCCCCGCGTAACCAAGCATCATCCTCCTTCGAACCGATGGTGGTACCTTATCTCGACGCGCCACCTGCCCTCATCCCCATCGACACCGGACGCCAGCTTTTCGTGGACGACTTCCTGATCGCCCAAACCGACCTGACGCGCACCTTCCACACGGCCTCCAAATATGAGGGAAACCCTGTCTTTACCCCCACCACGCCGCTGGAACTCGCAGCCAGCAAAGGCGGCGAGCGCGGCCAGAAAGCGGTCTGTTACCTCGGTCACGGAGGGGTCTTCTTCGACCCGTCGGAACGCCTCTACAAAATGTGGTACACCGCAGGCTGGCGCGGCCCGCTCGCTTATGCTGTCAGCCGAGACGCGTTCCGCTGGGAACGTCCGTTCGTCACGCCAACCAACAACGTCGTCCTGCCCGTACCCCGAGCGGGCGGCGACAACTGCGTGTGGTTCGACGCGCTCACAACCAACTCGGCCGAGCGCATCAAATTCCTCACCGACCGCGGCGGCCCGCACGTTCTCTCTGTGTCGTCCGACAACCGCACCTGGTCAGACGAGATCCCGGCCGGCCGCTCCGCCGACTACAGCTCGTTTTTCTTCAATCCGTTCCGCAATGTCTGGGTCTACAGCGTCAAGCGCGGCGGCTCGCATGGCCGTTGCCGGGACTATGCGGAGAGTCCGCACTTTCTGACTGAAGGCGCGTTCAACAACTCGGTCTACTGGTGCAACGCTGACAGCCTCGACGCCCAAGACCCCGAGGCCAAGTGCGCCCCTCAGCTCTACAGCCTCAGCGCCGTGGCCTACGAGAGCCTGATGCTCGGCATGTTCCAGATCCACCTCGGCCCGCCGAACGAAGTCTGCGACAAGGGCAATTTTCCGAAAATCACAGAGCTCAAGCTCGGCTTCAGCCGCGACGGCTTCCACTGGCAGCGCCCTGACCGCCACGCCTTCATCCCAGCCACACGCAAAGAGGGCTCATGGGACCGCGCCTACCTGCACACCACCGCCGGCGTGTGCCTCATCGACGGCGACCGCCTGCTTTTTCCCTACTGCGCCTACTCCGGTATCGCACCCGACGGCACCCGCGGCATGTATACCGGCGGAAGCGTCGGACTCGCCACGCTGCGGCGCGACGGTTTTGCCTCGATGGATGCGGACGCCAAAGGCGGCACGCTCACCACTCGCCCCGTCACCTTCACCGGCACGTATCTGTTCGTGAACGCCGCCTGCCCTCAGGGCGAACTGCGCGTCGAGATCCTCGATGCAGCTTCTTCGCAAGTCCTGCGCCCGCCGTTCACTGCGGGCAACGTCGATTCAACGCGACACCTCCTTGGCGATGTTTCCGCTTACAGGAGCAAGCCCGTCCGCCTCCGTGTCCACCTCACGAACGGCAGCCTCTACGCCTTCTGGGTCAGCCCCTCCGAGTCCGGTTCCAGCCGCGGCTACCTGGCTGCAGGCAGCCCCAGTCATACCAGCATCATCGACACGCCATGAAGACTTTACTCCTGTCAATCACGTCCCTTCTGTCTCTCACGTCACTGGCGTCAGGCCCAGCCCTCGAAGTTCTTCTGTGCGGCTCCAACGCCTGCGAAACCGCCGCTTTCGAGCCCGGCGTCCGGCTTTTCAACGACCGGACCTACACGCTCGCCGAAACTCCAGCCTCGCTCAAAAGCCTGCTCTTCCTTCGCTCGAGCATCGAGGGTCTCCGCGTGCGCTGCGTCAAAGCCGGAACGCTCATCGCCCTCACCCCGCCCGAGATGCCGCGCGCCACGTCGGTCGCGGCAACGCTCACGGCATCAGGCTTTAAGCAAACGACCGATCCCGAATCGTTCCAGCTATTCGGCACGAACGCGCACGAGCGCGTCCATCTCTATCAAAAGCGCGTTGCCGCAGGCGAAACTCTCAAGTTTGGCAAGTGGTGCATCTTGCTCGGCTTCGAAAGCACCACCGGGAAAAACATCGTAAAAACGGCTTGGCCGCAGAACGCAGGTGAGCGGCTTTACAACGGCATCGTGCTGCCTGAGGAGTGGCCGCCGCAAGATATCGACACAACGTCGGATGACCCCATGCCCGTGCCCTATCTGGACTACCCGCCCAAGGTGATCTCCATCGACATTGGCCGCCAATTATTCGTGGATGATTTCCTGATCGAAAAAACCGATCTGCTTCAAATGTATCACCTGCCGAAGAAATACGAGGGGAACCCGATCCTGAAGTGCGAAACCGCGCTCGAGCGCCAGACCAACATCCTCGGCGGCACCTGCCGCCCGTGCGTCTGGTGGAACCCCGATAAGCAGCTTTTCTACCTGTGGTACCAGGCCGGAACCTATTTCCGCGGCACCATCGCCCTCGCCACGAGCAAGGATGGTATCACATGGGCCCGTCCGCCGTTCGACGTCAATCCGGGCTCGAACCAAGCCTTGCCGCTCGGCTTCCAGCCGGACTCTTATGGCATCGTCGCAGACTGGGAGGCGAACGACCCCGCACAACGCTTCAAGCTCTTCTCCACCAATCCTGGCGGCACTCAGCCCGCGCACAGCTTCACCTCACCCGACGGCATTCACTGGATGAATGAAACCAAAACCGGACCAACCGGCGACCGCAGCAGCATGTTCTACAACCCCTTCCGCAAAAAGTGGGTCTACAGCCTGCGTTCCAGTTTCCGCGGCCGCTCGCGCCACTACTGGGAGTGCGACGACTTCCTCGCGGGCGCGAAGTGGAGCCCTTCCGACCCAGTGCCTTGGACGGCCGCCGACCGCCTCGACACGCCGGAGCCCGGCTACAAGCACAAGACGCAGCTCTATAACCTCGACGCCGTGGCCTACGAGAGCCTGATGCTCGGGTTCTTCGAGTTGCACCGGGGACCTGAAAACGGCATCTGCGAACGTCGCGGACTGCCGAAACTCAACGAGATCTCGTTCGGCTACAGCCGCGACGGCTTCCACTGGTTCAGGCCCGACCGC
>CAYSXF010000730.1:0-3160 GCA_964434815.1 uncultured Lentisphaeraceae bacterium | reverse complement strand
TACACCTCTCTATTCGTCGGCAGCGTCAGATGTGTATAAGAGACAGGGCATAGTTGGCATGAATACTGACGAACACGTCGGCTTTGCTCCGGCGCGTGAGGAGGGACCGTTCGTCGAGGGCGAGGGTCGTGTCGTTCGTGCGCGTATACACGACCTGCATGCCGGCGGCAGTCAGGTGCGCGCCCAGCTTAAGGGCGATCGAGAGGGTGACGTCTTTTTCTTTGACTGCAGGGTCTTTGTTGCTGGCGCCGTCGTCTTCGCCTCCGTGGCCGGGGTCCAGCATGACGCGAACCGGCTTCAGGGCGCCTTCCTCTTTGGGAAGCACGGAGAGCAAGAGCAAGTCGAGGTCGGTTGCCGCCAGCCTCCAGTTCCCGCTCGTCACGGAACCGTCGGGCGGGGCGTTCAGCCACACAGCAGTGCCATTGACGTCGAACTTGCGCCGCCCCTGATAGAAACGGATCAGATGCTGCTCGTTCGAGAAACAGATCGAATCACCGTCCCAGGCGTAGTTGGTCACGCCAAAGGCGGTCTGCACGTTCGGAAGGGCTCTCCACAAAGTGGCTCCGCTTGAAGAGTCGCTTTTCGCAGTGGGAAGCAGGACGAACGTCGCCAAGAAAGAGAAAAAGATGCTCAAATGGGAATGGGTCATAAATTCAGGACGCAAAGTATACCCCATGGGCGGTGCCAGTTGAAGCAGGAACTTTAAGCAGTTCGCGTGGCGCGGGCTTGAAATATGGCCGGATGCGGGTTAGAATCACATACATACAAAGAAAGTCATCTGTCATGGTGGCTCGGCTTTCTTTCGTGGGTCAGTCAGAGTGGAGAGGAACGGTGGACAATGAAAAGAGGGATGTTGGCGGCTCTGGTTCTTGCGGCTATGCTGGGTGAGGCGTCCGCGTTTACGCATGAGCCGAAGGGCTCTGTCGGGGCGCGCCGGGACACGCGTGCAAAACAGGTGAGCGGTTTCTGCCTGGACGGGGAAGGGAACATCGTGACGGCGGACGAGGCGGGGAAAAGCCTCCGTGTGATCGCGCCGGATGACACGCTGAAAACGCTCTGGAAACTGGACTTCGCGCCGCAGGCCGTCTCTTGGCGGGCCTCCGATAAGACGGTGCTGGTGGCTGGCTCAGGTCGCATCGCCGTGTTGGATGCTGGAGGCAAGGCGGTGTGTTCGGCCGCACTGCCGTTGTCCGGCAATCTGGATAAAGTGACGAAGAGGATGTCGGATAAGGGTGCGGACGCGGCCTCGGTGACGAGCAGCGGAGAAGACGTGTTCGTCACGGTGCGGGCGTCGACGGGGTTCACCGTGTATCGCCTGGACAAGAAATTGGAAAACCCCAAGGCCATCATCACCGGGCTGCGCGGCTGCTGCGGGCAGATGGATGTGATGGCCGCCGGCGACACGCTGTATGTGGCGGCGAACTGCGCTTTCGAGGTCAGCCTGTATGACCGCGACGGCAAGAAGAAAGGCGCGATCACAAAGCCCAAGGGGGCGAAGTACTTCGACGGGTGCTGCGAGCCGAAGAACGTCTGCATGGGGGCGGACGGCTCGCTGTATGTGGCGGAGTCGGCGAGGTGCGCGGTCAACCGCTTCTCGACCGACGGCAAATTCTTGGGCGAAGTCGGCATCGTCACCGACATCAGCGGATGCGTGCGCGTGACCGTCGCGGTGAGCGCGGACGGTGAGCGCGTCTACATGCTGGACACGAGCAAGAATGTGGTGCGCGTGTTGGAACGGAAGAAGTAGGCGTGCGAATGTTGGCGAAGCTACTGGTGTCTGGAGGGGCGCTCCTTGCCGGCCTGTCCGCGGCTGCCGAAGGCGTGCCCCTGCGGCTCGCGGTGGGAGATCCGCTCGCGGTGGACAACGCCTGCGCCTGCGTGGCGGGGTACGCGCAGCGCGACTACCGCGTGCTGGCCGAGGCGATCACGCGGGAAACCGGGCGTTCCGTTAAGCTGGCGTTCGCAGACACGCTCGAGTCGGCGCGCGAACGCCTAGGTGGCGAACCGCATCTGATGATCGGCAAGGCCTCGGCGGTCGAAGCTGAATGGGCGCGTTCCGGGAAGCGTGACGGAAGATGCCTCGCGCGGCTCACGGATGAGCGCGGAGACACGGTCTTCCAAGGGGTGCTGGCTGTTCGCGCGGACGACCCTGCGCAGAAAGTTGCGGATGCGGTCAGATACCGCGTCATTTTCGGGCCTGAAAAGTGTGTGGAGAAACACGGTGCCGCGCTGGAGCTGATGCGCACGTTCGGTTACTGCGCGACTGGGGCGCTGGAGACGGCGGATAACTGCACGCTTGCGGCGCGTCGCGTGGCAGAGGGCGGGCCTGGCACAGCCGCGTTCATTTCGGATTACGCCATGCCGCTGCTGGTCGGCTGCGGCGCGGTGGACAAAGGCGGGCTGCGGGTGATCGGACGCACCGGCCCAATCCCTTTCGTCGCGGTCTACGCGACCGGCTTGCTGACGGACAAGGAAGCGGCGACGGTTCAAGCGGCCTTGCTGCGGATCGGGAAAAGCAAGCCGATCAGGAAGGCGCTCGAGTCGCGCGACGGTTTCGTGTTGCCTGAAGCGCTGCCTGCCGAAACAGGCGCGCGGCCTGTCGCGTTGCCGGACCGGCTGCCCGAGAAGGCGGTGGTCCGCTGGCGGCGAGCGTTGAGTTCGCAGAGCCTCGGCGGACTGGCTGGGGACGGACGGTACCTGATCGTTTCGGATAAGGACGACGAGGCGGCTTCCGACGTCTGGCGCTGTCTGGACGCGGCGAGCGGTGTGCCAGTCTGGGAGATTGCCTATCCCGCGCCGGGAAAGATGGACTATACCGGTGCGCCGCGTGCCACGCCGGTGATCGCGAGCGGGCGCGTCTATCTGCTCGGCGCGTTCGGCGACCTGGTGTGCGGCGAGTTGGCCACGGGCAAGGTCGTGTGGCGCTGCAATCTGATTAAGCGGTTCGGGGGCAAGCTGCCGGTCTGGGGGTTCTGCGGCACACCGCTGGTGATCGGTGACACCGTGGTTGTGCAGGCGGCGGCGCCTAAGGCCGGGCTGGTGGCGCTGGATCGGCTGACGGGGCGCGAGCGGTGGCGGAGCGCGGGGGATGAGCCCGGATACGGCAGCCTGATCCACGCGCATCTCGGCGGGCGCTGGCAGATCGTCGGGCACGAGGCGC
>CAYSXF010000729.1:0-3174 GCA_964434815.1 uncultured Lentisphaeraceae bacterium | reverse complement strand
CGATGAGGGACGGCGCGCTCGTGTAATCGCCGCCGCGCAACACACGGCAGATCTGACCCATGAAGCGGTTTTTCGCCTGTAACCCCGGATAGGCGTCGTACCAATCGGAACACCACTCCGACACGCCGCCCAGCATGTCGCAGAGGCCCCACGGGTTCGGTTCGCGCCCGCCGACTGGCTGAGTGCGGCCACGAGAATTCTGCCGGTACCATGCGTATTTACCGAGTGAAGGTAGCCCGCCATCGAAGAAAAAACGGCCTGTCGTACCCGCGCGGCACGCGTACTCCCACTCCGCCTCAGTTGGAAGTCGGAACGAAAAACCTTCCGCAAGACGCCCGCCCGTCTGTTGCCGCAGCAGCCGGCAGAACTGCACGGCGTCTGTCCAACTCACACGCTCAGCAGGCAGATCTGCGCCCGCAGCCGGCGCGGCACTGCCATTCATCACGCTGTAATAGACGCCGCGCGTGACCTCTGTCCGCGCGAGCCAGAACCCTTTCGAAATGGTCACCGGATGCGCCGGACGTTCGTCTTCGTCACTTTCGTCCGCGCCCATCACAAAGTCTCCCGGCCTGATGTAGACGAACGCAATCGCACAACCGCCAACCCGTTCCAGCGTGAAGGGCTGACCTATCTTGGGGCCCGCCGGCTGTGACTCAGCTTTCATGCGCGCGGACTCCTCTGTCCGAGGAGGCTGTGCCGTCTTTGGCGCGGGCGTTTGCGCCAAAGCAACCGCCGGCTGCGGCTTCGCCACCACGACAGCCGGGGCAGGCGAGGGCGCAGCACGCTTTGACAGCGCCGCCTGCTCCTCCTTGACCTTGGCCGCCTTCGCTCCCTTCACCGCCTCTGCTAGACTGGCCAGCGCGGCGTCATACGCGCGGGCACCTTTAGCCGGATCGAACGCGGATGTTTCGCCTTCGCCAGCCAGCCGCTGCACCTCCTCCCACGCCGCGCCGCCATAGGCCTTTAAAAAGGCTGTGTCTTCTTTGGCGAGCGCCTTCGTATAAATCGACCGAGAGCTCTGATATTTTTGCGCCTCGGAGGCATGTTTCTCCGCCACGCGGAAATCTGCCAAAAGCGCTTCTCCCGACTCCTTGGCACTCGCGAACGCCGCCATCGCCGCAGTCTTGTCTTTGTCCGTCACCGCTTGCGCGCCCAGCCGCCACTGATGCTCCACCCCGAGCTTGCGGTCAGCCAGATCCGCCAGCGCCGCACCGTCCAATGCGCGCACCTGTTCCCATACCTTCTCAGCATCCATCCGCGCAGCATTCACCGCAGCCTCCGCCGCCAAGTCTGGAGCCGTTTCTTGCACGGCTGCCGGGGGAGAAACAGGAACGGGCTTCGCAGGCGCGTCCGGCCGCCCGGCCAAGTTGTTGGCAGGAGTTGCGACCTCGGCCGGCTGCACAGCGGGAGGGGCCGCACACTTGCGGGACGCATGGATCAGATAGGATAGTCCGGCCAGAGCGACCACGACCGTTGCAGCCCATGCGAGCCAGCCTTTTTCCCGCCTTTTTGGGGCGACCTCCGCACGGGCACCCAAAGCCACAGCAAAGTCCCTGCACGTCTGAAATCGCTGTCCGGGCTTCTTCGCAAGCGCCCGAGATAACGCCGCATTCTGCGCCCGCGTCAACGCAGGAAGAGGTGCCGGGCGCTTGTTTTCGACTGCGGTCATCATAATAACCGGGTCGCCCGTTTCGAACGCGCTCGCGAACGGCACCGCGCCGCTCACCAACTCGTAAAAGATAATCGCCAGCGCATATTGGTCTGTCCGCCCGTCCTGCCTCAGCCCCGCCCATTGCTCCGGCGCCATGTACGGCCTGGTCCCTGACGTGTCCCCTTTTTCCTGGCTCACTCGGCTCAGGCTTGACCTAATCTCTGCAGCCAGCCCGAAATCCAGAACCCGGACTGCCAAGCCACCCTCGTCAAAATCATGACCTTTTGCGCCTTGATTTTTCTCCTTCGTTTCCACCATCACGTTAGAGGGTTTGATGTCGCGATGCGCAATTTTCTCGCTGTGAGCATAGTCCAGCGCCTCGGCGATCTGGCTGCACACATCCAGCGCCAGATGCACCGGCGCTCTTCCTTCCGGAAACTGTTTGCGCCACTTGGAGAGCGTCACGCCCGGCGCAAAGGCCATGACCATGAGATAGTCGCCCTTCAGCACGCGCAGCGCCTGCCGCACACTGGCCCGACTGTAAGACACCTCTTTGGCAGGATGCAAAACGAGCGCGGCGGCGATATGCGGATGGTGCAGCTTCGAAACCAGCGCGAAGTTCTCACGGATGCGCTCAAGCTCTTCGGCCGTGTTCTTCACGAGCGGCGGCAGACCTTTGACCGCCACATTGATGCCAGCCACCGTGTCCCGCGCCAGATAGACCACGCCGAACCCGCCGCCCCCCAACTCGCGCAACAGCTCGTATTGGTCGATGCGGCCCAGCGCCACACGCTCTGTTCTCGGCGTGTTCTGGCCGCACAGGGACAGTGTCTTGGAGGTTCCGGCTTCTGACTTCAGGCCGGCTCCATCGATCCTCATGGTTGGTGCCGCTTCGCCCATTACGCCACCTCGCGTTTGACACGCCCACTGACGCGATGCTAATCGTTGTAACAAAGGGACGCTACATTTTCTCCACGAGCCAGATGTTTCTGTAGAACGACGGATGGCCATGCGCCTGCAGGTAGATGCTGGCGGGCTCCGGACTTTCGGCGATTCCGCCCGGCGTCGGACCTTTGATTTCGACATCGTCGATCGTGACCACGCCGTTGAACTTCACCGTGCAGCGCGCCGGCTTTGTACGTGCGCCTGCCGCGTCGAAGCGGGCGGCGGTGAAATCGATGTCATAGGTCTGCCACGTGAGCGGCGGATAGCACATGTTGATCGCCGGCGTGACCTGCGCATAGAGCACCCCGCAGTCGTGCTTGCCCATCACGATGCCGAACGAGTCGAGAACTTGAATCTCATAGCGCTGCTGCAAGTACACGCCGCTGTTGGGCCGCTGATAGATGGTCTGCGTCTCCGGCATGTAGGAGATCATGAACTCGATGTGGAGCGTGAAGTCCTTAAACTTGCGCACCGTGGTCGCTCCCGCGGCGGAAGTGATCCACTTTTGCGGGGTCATGCGCGCGCCTTTCTGCCACTGTCTCTTATACACATCTCCGAGCCCACGAGACAGGCAGAAA
>CAYSXF010000728.1:2010-3181 GCA_964434815.1 uncultured Lentisphaeraceae bacterium | reverse complement strand
TAGGTATGACCGGTTCTGGCACGGCTGGCGCCGGCGCGGGCGTTGGCGCAGGCACGGGTGCAGGTGTAGGTACGGGCACGGGCGTAGGCGTGGGAACAGGGGTTGGCACTGGCACCGGCGCAGGTGTGGGTTCGGGTGTGGGTTCGGAGTCGGGCTTGGCCACAGGCGCGGGCTTAGGTTCGGGCACTGGTGCTGGCGGGGGGGCCGGCACGGGCACAGGGGGAGGCGTCTGCGCTTCGGCGACAGGCGGCTGCTGCGGCAGGCTTGGCGGAGTCGCCACGGCGGGCTTAGGCGGTTCGAGCGTCGGGGGCGTCTCTTTCTGGGTCGCAGGCGCAGGAGCGGATTGCCCTGCGGCGGTATCGGTGGAGCCGGCGGAATCGGCGCCGGACAGGGCCATCTCGACCAGGTCCACATCCAGCTTTGGCGCAGCGTCCTCCGTTGTTGCATCGGTTAAAACGAGCGCGGTGCTGAGCAGCAGCAGGGCCAGCAGATGCAGCAGAACGGCCAGCAGGAAACTCACACTGTAATCGAAAGAAGGCATAAAGCCTGTTCTCGGTTTCACATCACCTTCATCTTCGGCAAATCCTGGATGTCCACGTAGCCGACCAAGCGGCCTTCGGCGTCGACCACGGGCAGGTCGTCGATCTTGAACTTTTCGAAAATACGTAGCACGTCGACCGCGAAGGCCTCGTCGGTGACGGAAATGGGCTTGCGCGTCATGATCTCGCTGAGGGGGCTGTGGAGAATGTCCTTGCCTTGGGAGAGATGGCGGCGCAGGTCGCCGTCGGTGAAGATGCCCGCGAGGTGCCCGCGCGCGTCCGCGACCAGCGCCGCGCCGCTCTTGGCTGTGGTCATGGCCATGATGGCGTCCTTGATCGTAGCGGTGAGCGGCAGCAGGGCGATCTTGTCGCCGGTGCGCATGATGTCCTTGACGCGGAGCACCAGGGCGCGCCCGATGGCGCCGGCCGGGTGGAGCTTGGCGTAGCTCTCTTTGTCGAAGTGGCGCGCGTCGATCAGCACCATGGCCAGCGCGTCGCCGACGGCCATGGTGGCGGTGGTGCTGGTGGTGGGGGCCATGCCGAAGGGGCAGGCCTCCTTTTCGATGTGCACGCGCAGCACGGCGTCGCTGATCCGCGCGAGTGTGCTGTCGGGATCGCCCACCATGCCGATG
>CAYSXF010000728.1:0-2000 GCA_964434815.1 uncultured Lentisphaeraceae bacterium | reverse complement strand
GCGGCGGACGGCCGGGATGAGCTTGATGACCTCGTCGGACTCGCCGGAGAAGCTGAGCGCCAGCAGCACGTCGTTCTCGGCGATCATGCCGAGGTCGCCGTGCATCGCCTGGATGGGGTTCATGACGACGCTGGTCGAGCCGGTGCTGGCGAGGGTGGCCGAAAGCTTCTCGGCGATGTGCAGGTTCTTCCCGACGCCGGTGACGACGATCTTGCCGCCTTTGTCGAGGGTTTCGAGGATGAGGCGGGCGGTGGCGTAGAAGTCGTCGCCGAGCGCGGCTTGGGCGGTGCGGAGGCCCTCGATCTCGATGTCGATGACTTCCCACGCTCGTAAGAGGATTGCTGCTTTGTCCATAAGCGCACTAATATAGCGCAACGGCGGCACGGGGGAAACTCCGAAAAACGGTCCCCCAAAAAGCGGAGCGCATCAGCGATTCATTGGCCTCCCGCTGGGAGCAAGGGCGCCCTCGTCCTTGGGTCAGACGGGCGTCTGGCGACATTCGCACGGGGACGAGGGCGTCCCCGCCCCCAATCTCTCACTCGCCTTATGTTCTCAATCGGAATACACGGGAGGCCATTGACTGACAGATGCGCCCCACATATCAGAGGGTCCGTGTTGTTCGGCGCGGACTGGATCAGCGCACGGAGATCAGGGAGCCGAGAGCCTCGGAGCGCAGGAGGTTGAGGATGCCGGTGCCGGTGAAGAGCGCGCTCTTGTACTGGGCGGCGGAGGTTGGGGAGCCGTAGGAGCCGACCGGGAGGTGCGCGCCGTTGAGGGTGGCGGCGCGGACGTATTCGGTGATGCCCGCGGCCAGATTGACCGTGGACGCCGAGGTCAGGTGCAGGCGCGTGATGTTGAGCGAGGGCGAGTTTCCTCCGAAGGTGGTGCCGTTGCCGCCTTCGACCGAGAGGATGCCGGCGGTGACGGTGATGTTGGTGGATCCTCTCCAGGTGGCGCCGGTGCGGAAGGCGACGGTGCCGGCTTCGATCAGAAGGTCTCCCGCCGTGGTGGAAACTGAGGAAGGGTCAGTGAAAGCCAGGGTGCCGGTGTTGCGGTGGCGCAGCGAGGCCTTGCCCGAGAAGTAGCCGACGAAGGGCTTCACAGAGGCGTCGCCCTGCAGGGTGAGGGTGGCGGGCGTCGTGCTCTTTACGGCCATGTTGGTGGCGCCCCCGCTGGTACTCCCGTTGTAGGTCAGGAATGTCACCTGCTGGTCGAACCCGTTGAGATCCAAGGTGCCGCTCTGGACCCAGCCCCCTCCGTAGGCGACATAGGAGTTGGTGGGGATAACGTTCTTCGCGCCGCAGAGGAACATGCTACCGAAGAGCGTGAAGGACTGCCAACTGTTGCTGAGGGTGCAGACGTTGAAGGTGCCGCCGTTGTCGATAGAGATGCCTTGAGTTCCTAAAATCAGCGGCTGCTGCTCGAAGCGCATGACGTAACCGCCCGAGGTCTGCATCCAAGGCGCGGCGTTGCGGGAGTCGAAACCGCCCCGGAAGACCAGTGTTCCCTGGTTGTCGATGCGGTTGCCGCCGAGGAAGGTTAACTTGCCGTTGAGCACGAGGGTGCCGTTCTTGGGATAAATCTGCCCGATGAAGTTGACGGCGGAGCCGAAGATCAGGGGGCGGCTGTTGGTGGCGACGGCGTCGGAGAAGTAGATGGCGCCGCGCTGGTTCCAGCTATCTGTGGTGGATATCGCGCGGTAGACCGTGATGGTGTTGGTGGGGTTGCCGAAGGCCGTACCGTTGTTGACGTTGACGAAGCCGTTTGAGAGCACAAACGGAGACTCGAAAGTGTTGGTGCCGGTCAGGCGGAGCGTACCGTCGCCCGTTTTGGTAAGGAGGTCTGTCGGAGTGCCGCCCGAGATGGTGCCGGTGATGGCGAGGGTCTGGTTGCTACCGATCTGCAGCTCGTGGGCGAAGGTCAGCGTGAGAGGCACCGCGTTGGTGTGGGTGACCGGGGTTCCGGCGGCGGGGGTGAGCACGGTGATGCCACCCAGGCCG
>CAYSXF010000727.1:0-3192 GCA_964434815.1 uncultured Lentisphaeraceae bacterium | reverse complement strand
ATCACCTCCATGGTCTCGGCCTCGGCCCTCCAGCTCCACCCCCAATGCCGGGTGGTCGTCGACGAGCATGCGGCTGTCAAACTCAAGGCCCAAGACTACTACCGCTGGATCTTCGAGACCGAGCCCGAATGGGCGGAGTTCCGCACGCGCGACACCCCATCTGTCCCTAATCTGCTATCCGACAGGCCCTGAACCCCGAACCCTACACGTCCAGCGTCCAAGGCGCACGCATATTCCGCACAAGGAATCTGTCTGCCTCGGCGTCGTTCACAAAACGATCCTTCGCCGCGTTCCACTTCAGGTTCTTGCGCTCCAGCCGCATGCCGATATGCGCCAGCACCGCCGGCATCACAGACGAGAAGCCCGCCGTGATCGGCGAAATGTTCCGCCCCCCGCTGTAGACGTTCTCGATGAAATTCTTCTCCTGCTGCCCGCTGCGGATCAGATGGATCTCGTCGTCTCGGATCTTCTCGCGCACGAGTTCCGGCGGAGTGGTCTCAAGCTTGCCGTTCGTGACGTAGATCTCTTTGCCGCCCTCGCCAAAGAAATGGCACCCGTATTTGTACTCGGAGGAAACGAACACGCGCATGCCGTCGCCATACACAATCTCAAAGCTGAAGGGACTCGCCACCGTATTGTAAAGATCGGTGAACGGCGGCAACCGTCCCGCGATGTTCTCGATGGCGACGGGCGCCACGCCGTCTTTGTTCAGCGCCCATTGCATGATGTCGAGCTGGTGAGCCGCAAAGTCCGTGAGCATCCCGCACGAGTAGTCGAGGTTGTACCGCCACTGCATCGGCAGGTGGATCTTCGGCGTATATTGGCGCTTGGGCGCGGGCCCCAGCCACAGGTCGAGATCCAGATAAGACGGCGGCACCGCTTGCGGCGTTTCGCTCAACTGCTCGGGCGTCTTGCCGAAGGTCGAGTGCCCTTTGTTCAACCCCACCTCCACGCGCTGAAGCTTGCCGATGCGGCCGTTGCGCACGAACTCGCACGCCATGCGGAAATAGTCGTTCGAGCGCGACTGCGCGCCGGTCTGGAAGGTGATCCCTGCCTTTGCCACAGCGCTCACCATCGCGCGGCCTTCGGTCACGGTCAGGTACAGCGGCTTCTGCCCATAGATGTGCTTGCCCTTTTTCGCCGCCCAAATCGTATGCAGCGCATGCCAGTGATCCGGCGTGCTGACGCACACCGCGTCGAGGTCCTTGTCGTCCAGCATCTCGCGGAAATCGGTGAACACCTTGCAGCCGTTGGCATTTGCCTTGCCGCTCTTTTCCGCATAGAAACTGTTCACTTTGCGGCGGCCCGGTTCGCGTCCTCCCATGCGTTCGGCCTTGTAGCCGTACAGCGGCCCTTCGGAGACCACGTCGCAGATCGAGACCAACTGAACGCGGTCGTTGTTCAGGAAGTTGCCGATATTGTCCTGTGCCATGGTGCCGTAGCCGAGCATGCCGACGTTGACGCGCGCCGAGGGCGGCGGACGGCGGGCCACAACGCCCTGTGCGCTCACACAGCCGGAAGGCAGAATATACGGCACGGCGAACAGGGCGCCAGTCCCTGCCAGAAAGCGGCGACGTGAAACAGCGAATGGCTTTTTCATTTTGTTTCTCCGAACACGAAATCGTCGAGGTAATAGGCCACCGCGCTCTTCGCGGTCGAGCAGAATCCCAGCCATTCCATCGCCCGGAACGCGTCACTGGAGAACAACAGATCAGACACCTCAACGGCAGGGGCACCCGCCCGCGCGACCTTGACCGACCACAGTCCCGTCGCGCGACTCCCCACGCCTGCCGTCACCGTGACCTGCGCCCACGTGTCCGCCGGAAGCTCCGCGATCGCGCGCTCGGCGGCATGGAGCGAGCCGTCCGCCTTCTTGACGCGCGTCCGGGCGATCACCTTGCCGCCGCTGAACGCGAGGCAAGGCCCCGTCGCATACCCGTTGCCGCCGTCTTCCGGATAATCGCGCCACTCGGTGAAGAACTCCGCACCTGCCTGCATGCGCACCGCGAACCGGTTTTCGACCACCGCGTTCGTGAACGCGCACGGAAAAGTGAAATGGGGATTGTAGAAATAGGTCAGGCCGGGAGCGTCCAGAACCTTCAGAGACTGCTTGCCGGAAAACGCGGCCTCGTCTGTGACGGATACGGAATCGCCCTTATTCTCGACGTGCGTCGCGACGTTCGGGAAGGGTGCCTTGAGCGGCAGGCTGTCGAAGTTCTCGCTCAGCCGGCGCACCACGTACCGTTCGGGCACGGGCGCGAACGTCACGTCAGGACAGGTCTCGTCCGCCGCCAGCCTGCGCCACGCCCGCGTGCCGTACACGCCCGCCTGCGCCGCGTCGAAAGGACGGAACCCGGCCTTCACCGCAGGCGACGATGACCTGAGTCTGAAATCCCCCTTTGCCGCATTTTTGAAAAGCGGATCGGCGATCTTCGAATGCGCGTCCAGCCCCTGCGCCTGCCACGCCTCCCAGGAGCCGCCGTTGAACGCGTTGCTGGCGATGCCCTGCGGATTCCAATAGGTGTTGTGGTCCACGACCATGTCCTTCACAGCTCCCGCCGCTCCGGGGTGTCCGCGCCAAAAAGCCGCTGAGGCGTTATCCCAATAGACGATGTTGTTCGTGAAAAAGAACGCCGTGTGCTCCTCGATGCGCGACCTCTGGATTTGGCCATCCATGCTGAAAGCCAGGATATTGTTGCGGAAGATATTCTCTTGGCCGTAGTGCTGGTGAATATTGCCGGTCTTGGTGCGATAGATGAGGTTGTTCTCGAACGCCATCTGCGCGCTTCCCTCGTCGGTATAGAGCCCCCATCCGCCGCGGCCCGTATAGTCGTACGAGTAGACGTCGTGGATGACGTTGTTGGAGACCGCCGTGCCGTCCGAACGCCCGAGCGTGTAGATGCCGCCCATGTCGCTCAGCACGCCCCAACCCAGGTGGTGAATATGATTGAAAGCCAGCGTATTGCGGTGCGTCACCGTCTCGCCGTAACCCCACGTCCACCCCATGGAGATGCCGGTATAGAAAAAGTCTGCGATGTCGTTGTGCGTCACCTGCACATCGCTCGCGTGGCCGATCCACACGCCCGTCGCCCCACGGAAAAACCGTCCGCCGCCGTGCAGGATGTTGTTGTCGATGACGATTTTGCTGTCTCTTATACACATCTCCGAGCCCACGAGACAGGCAGAAATCTC
>CAYSXF010000726.1:0-3194 GCA_964434815.1 uncultured Lentisphaeraceae bacterium | reverse complement strand
AGGCCGGTCGAAGGTGTCGACCGGGAAGCCGAGCCCGCCGAGCGAGATCTTGACGCGCGCTTCAATCTCGTAGCCGCCGAGGTGTTCGAACTCGGTCTGCACGTCGCCGATGCGCCGCAGCAGGCGGGCGCGGTCGGCCTCAACAGAGGTTTCCGAGAGCGTGTGTTCGAGCGTGTGGATTTCGTGCTCCATCTCAGCGAGGCCGGGAATGCCGCGCAGGGCGTATTCAAGCAGCGTCTCGTCGTCGGAGTCCGCCTTCAGGTGCTGGCGGATATGGCCGATGCGGGGCGACTCTTCGATGAGCACGTCCCCGGTGTCGGAGAAGGCCTCTTTCAGAATAAGCCGGAAGAGGGTGGATTTGCCCGAGCCGTTGGGGCCGACGATGCCGACGCGCTCGCCCTTGTTGACGCGGAAGTTGACGTTTTCTAAGACTTCTTGGGTGCCGAAACGCACGCCTATATTGCGGAATTCAATCACGGTGCCGTATGATGCTAAAAATGGCGGGTTCTGACAATAAAGAATGTGAGCGGATGTGAAAGCAACTCAGCTCGCTGTTTCAGAAACAGATTTAGGCTGTAGACGCACTGGCGCTGAGTGGGGTATCTTGCACCCATGACCAAAAATGATGTCCATCAGCGCTTTATCGGAAAACTGGCCGCCGAACTTGAATCCATTACCGCGGCCACAAAAAATTCTATTTCCACGGCCACGAGTGAGGCGCACCGCTCCGAAAGCAAATACGACACTTTCAGTCTCGAGTCATCCTATTTGGCAAGAGGGCAAGCCAAGCGAGTCGAGGAATTGACGTTCGCGCTGGACAGGTTGCAGTCGCTCCTGCTGAAGGAACTGAACAGCACCAGCCCGATTCAGCACAGTGCCCTGATCCGGCTGGAGTCGGGCGACGGTAAGAAGCGGACGCTGTACTTTTGCCCAGGCGGAGGCGGGGAACAGGTCACCGTGGATGGAGAAGAGATCAGCATCGTGACGGCCCAATCGCCGCTGGGCAAAGCCATACTGGGCAAGACCGTCGGTGCGATCTTCGAGGTCAAGATCGGCCACGCTACTCACACCTATACCGTGGTGTCGGTCGAATAAGCTCCGCCCGCTCCTTTCTTTACCCTTAATTAACTCTGATCAGCGTGCCGGCGTTGAAGAGCGGTTTCACGGTGCCAGCATTCGCTTTTTCATCTCACTGTTCTCCTTTGCTGAGGATGACGCCCGTCCTCTGATTCGCCCACACGATGCGGCCGTCGACACATCAGAGACCGCACTGCCCCTTGATCGTGGCGTGGGTAAGTGCGATGACAGTGTCTGCGTTTTTGACGAACAGCGAATTCCATTCACTATTCGTCTCCGGAGGCAGCCCGAACGGAAGTGAACGGTGGCTGAAATTCTTCGCCGACGCATCGCCCACATAAACCGCCATGCGCCGCCAACGGGGGTCATCCTCGTTACTCTGCACGGAAAGCAAGGTCTCCCCGCTCTTTAAACGCGCCAGATACGGAGCGGCCACGTTGCATTTTCCGGGTAGTTGATCCCGTAGCGCCATCCAGCGTCGCGGACTGTCTGCGCCCACCGATCCTGCGGAATCAAATTCAATGATTGTCGGCCGAAAGACGGGATGTTCGCCAGCGCGGGGCGCAACGCCGTTGTCCTCGATGGAAAACACCGCACGCCCGTCTTGCAGAATCAATGGCACCGGCATGCCATCCCGATGCTTCGCCCGCAACGAGGCTTGGCTTGGTTCGCTCCAGATAACGCCCTCATCGTGCGATGTCATCGTGGCGATTTCCTGCTGACCCGGCAGTTCGTGTGCGAAGAACACATGCAAGGTGCTATCCGGCATCTGTGCCGCCGCCGGTTCCCAGCAGCCTTCTCGCGACTGCGTGCCGGCGATGAAAACCGGTTCCGGACGTGCCTGCCACGTGCGACCACCATCGCGGCTCGTGCTCATGCGTATCGTGAAGTGCGTCGTGCGCCCTTCGTCATACGGGCGTTCATTGAAGAAGAGTAATACTGATCCGTTTCGCAATGCACACAACTCCGGATTCGCAGCTACGACCGCTTTGCCGCTACCGGCTTCGACGGGGCTCTCCCACGTTCTGGCCTCATCCTTGCTGCGCATCACCCAGGACTTGCTGGCCATTTGAAAGCAACAGAGAATGGTCCCGTCCGCGATGCGTCTCATGCGCCCATACGTGGCATCGGGCTGAAGTAACCGCTCCGTGGACGCATCCCAATCAACATGCGGCAAACCAACGTCTGCCGACGCGCGCAACGCGGCCAACGGTGCCATCGGAAGGAGGGCAAAAAATAGCAATGCGATTTTCTTCATTTGGCAGTATTCATTTTGCCGCCCTTCGAACGCACCGAAAACCGATGGCGTCGCGGTGCAGACACGCATCGGAGAAGCCGGGGTTTTCGCCACCGCGCGTGAAGACGCGCAAGGTGTCAGCGCTCGAATTCCATGCGCCGCCTCGGATGCAGTAGCGTTTGCCGCTCGCCGGTCCCAGCGGAATCTTGTCGAAAAGAAATGACGCGTTCCTTTCTCCGGTTTGATATTCCACTCGCCGCGGGAAAAATTCACCTTGGTCAAGGGCAAAGGGACTGCGGCAGAGTGGGCGTTCAGCCTAACAGTGAGAGCGGCGCCAGGAAGTCGCGTGCTACCGTGTTGAGGGACGCTCCGCCACCAGGGTGCGGGTGGATGGGTGGGTGAAGCGCCGGTTGTATTCCAGAAGCGCGGGATAAAGTTCGGGGGTTGCCTCGCCGCTGGCGCGAGTGAGAGTGCGGGTGATGCAGACTTCGTGGCGGCCATCAAGGCGCGTGGTCAAAGTCACGCAGTAGTCCAGCGTGCCGAAACCGTTCGGCAGCACCCAGTGTTTGGATTCGGGCAGCACGGGGAACCGCGTGTAGCCGGGCGGCAGCGCGATGCGGCAGACCAGCACGGACGTGTCGTTGACGCCGATGAAGAGCGGGTTTTCGCGGGTGTCGGAGCGCAGAGGGAAAATGGCGCCCGCAACTTCGGGGATCAGCAGCGTGAGCGTGTCGCCCTCGATCACGGCGTAATTTTTAGCGGTGACGGCATAGGCGCGCAGGCCGGGGTAGGCGGTGGTGTCGGTCACAAGGTCCGATGCGGCCTGCGCGCCTATGCCTGTCTCTTATACACATCTCCGAGCCCACGAGACAGGCAGAAA
>CAYSXF010000725.1:0-3194 GCA_964434815.1 uncultured Lentisphaeraceae bacterium | reverse complement strand
GGTGCTGTCTGGCGCTGCAAAAGCGAAAAGGGGGAGAGCATGAGTCGATTTGTGGTTGAGGCCTCAGTTTTATTGGTGTGCGCGGCATTCTCAGCGTTGGCGTCGGAAGGCCTGGATAAAGGGCGCGTGGCTTGCCGAATGGAGGATGTCAAGGTGGGCGGATATGTGGGTGCGAAAATGGACGCCTGCTTCGCCAATAACGTGAAACCCATAGACGGTTCCTATTTGGCCGGCATTTTTCAGAAGCACGAAGGCACGAGCGACTGGCGCACGGAATTCTGGGGCAAGTGGATGCACAGTTGCGTGCCGGCCTACCGCTACACGCACGACGAGGCGCTCAAGGCGAACATCGACGCGTCGGTCAAACTGATGCTTTCCGCGCAGCGTGCGGACGGCTACATCGGCAACTACAAGGACGAGTGCCACCTTCAGGGCTGGGACATTTGGGGCCGCAAGTACACGATGATGGGCCTCATGCACTACTATGACCTGACCGGCGATAAAGCGACGCTGACCGCAGCGTGCCGCGTTGCGGATCAGCTCATCACCGAGGTCGGTCCCGGCGCGCCCGGTAAGCTTCAGATCATCGGCATGCATCACGGCATGGCGAGCTGCTCGGTGCTGGAGCCGGTCGTCTGGCTCTTCAAGCGGACGCAGGACAAAAAATATCTCGATTTCGCCAAGCACATCGCCGCTGCTATGGAGGACTTCGACGACAGCCCGAAGCTGATCAGCAAGGCGGTTTCAGGCGTGCCAGTCGCGGAGCGCTTCCCTCATCCCGATCCGTGGTGGAGCTGGAAGAACGGGATCAAGGCCTACGAGATGATGTCGTGCTACCAGGGGCTGCTGGAACTGTATCAGGTCACCGATCACGCGCCTTATCTTCAAGCCGTGGAGGCGACGGCGAAGAACATTATCGCAGAGGAGATCAACGCGTCCGGTTCGGGCGGTGCTTTCGAGTGCTGGTATCACGGCAAGCGCTTCGAGACCGCGCCTGCCTACCACATGATGGAGACCTGCGTGACCACCACGTGGATGCGCTTCTGCGAGACGCTGCTGCGCGTGACCGGCAAAGCGGCCTATGCCGACGAGTTGGAGAAGACCACTTACAACGCGTATATGGCGACGCTGGCGCGCGACTGCTCGACCTTCTCGAAGTACTGTCCGCTCAGCGGCACGCGCAGCCGAGGCAACGACCAGTGCGGCATGACCATCAACTGCTGCGCGGCAAACGGCCCGCGCGGTTTCGTGGCGATCGCCGAGTCGGTGCTCATGGCGGATGCGGACGGCGTCATGGTCAATGCGTACCACGCGTCCAAGGCTTCGATCACGATACCGGCGTCGCAGACGCGCGTCACGGTGGAGCAGGAGACTGACTATCCCAAGAACAACAAGGTCACGCTGCGCGTTTCGCCCGACAAAGAAGCCGCTTTCGCGCTGCGCCTGCGCATCCCGGCGTGGAGTGCCAAAACTTCAGTCGCGGTGAATGGGCTGGAAATGTCAGGCATGACGCCTGGAGCTTACCTCTCTTTGCGCCGCATGTGGAAGCCCGGCGACACGGTTGAACTGACCTTCGATTTCTCCGGGCGCGTCGAAGGCAAGAACGAGCAGTTCGCGCTGTTCCGCGGGCCGCTGGTGCTGTCGCGCGACACGCGCTTCAACGACGGCGCAGTGGACCAGCCCGCCAAGATGCCGGACCTCGGCAAGCCGGTGGAGATCATGCCGGTCGCCTGCGACAACAAGGACATCTGGCAGGCGTTCACCGTGATGCTGCAGACAGGCACCGATCCCGAGTCCGCCGAGATGAAGCCCCATCCTGTTCACTTCTGCGACTACGGCTCTGCCGGCAACACGTGGAAGGCCGACTCGCTCTACCGCACCTGGCTCCGCGACCCGATGAACCTGATGGCGCGTCCGTACGTTTCGTATGATGTGCCGGGGAATTGAGCTCAACGAAGCAAGACACACAGTTCGCGCAGGATGGGACAGTTGAGGGTTTTCCTGCTGCTCAGGAGCGTCAGCTTTTCTTCTGTCCCTGCAAGGTTTCGTCGCTGTAGCCCCAGCCTTTGCAGGACGGGACATCGATCAGAATGAATTCGGAATGCGTTGCGGCTTTCAGAACAAGGGGCTCGTCGATGTCGACGCGCGCCTGATCTTTTGAGGCCATGGCATGGCCGTTCGCAGAGAGGCGGCCGTTCGTCAGGTAGACGAATATTCGTCTCCCCGCGGTGTTCTGGAAGGTCGCTTGCCTGCCTTCATCGAGGTCACAGCGATAGATGGTTGCATCCGTATGAAACGTGACCGCGCCTTGAATATTCTGCCCGGAAGCCAATGGAAAAAGCCGGTTTTTCCATTCGGACGATGCGAAGGTTTTCTGGTCATAGTTTGGCCGGAGCCCGGCCTTGTCAGGGAAAATCCAGATCTGGTAGAAGTGCGTCGGCGTCTGGGCCAGATTGAACTCGGAGTGGGTCAGCCCTGTTCCGGCCGACATGCGCTGGACATCGCCGGCGCGGATGACGGTCTTGTTGCCCATGCTGTCCGCGTGCGTCATTTCGCCGGCGAGCACGATGGTCACGATCTCCATTTCCTCGTGGGGATGGGTGGGAAACCCTGTCCCTGGTTCAACGATGTCGTCGTTGAACACGCGCAAAGCGCCGAACTGGATATTGCGGGGGTCGAAGTAGCTGGAGAACGAGAAGAGCCAATATGTTTTCAACCAGCCGAAATCAGAGAAGTGGCGCATGTCCGCCTGGATGATTTCTATCGTTTGCATCAGCATCTCCTTCTGTGATCACGCGCATGTGTAGATCTTTACGCTTGTGAGAGATCACTTAGTTACAATAGAGCAAGGCCGTTGAAAGAACGATGGGGAGAAGTCCCCACCCCCATCAGACAAACGTGAGTAATCGGTTGGCGACAGGGGGTATGCGAGGACGGAGCATCTGCGATGAACGTGTAGCGCAAAGTTGGGGGCGCTCCCAGTCGCTCCGCACACGACACGCACGAGATTCGCAACCCCTGGTCGCCAACCGATTACCAAACGTGACAAGAATGCGGTTGCGCGGGGGACAATGAAAGAGATACCATAACAAACAAATGTTGCAGGAACCTCTTAATCGGATTGCGTTTTATGAACAGACTACGTTTTTGGAACGAGCGGGCTGAGACGATGTCCCGCGACGAGTTGGCGGCCG
>CAYSXF010000724.1:0-3194 GCA_964434815.1 uncultured Lentisphaeraceae bacterium | reverse complement strand
GCCGTAACTGCCCAGGATCGGATAGCGCCACGCTCCCTGCGGGTCGCGCATCCGGATCGCGACGGTCCACTGGCGCGGATTGACTGCGAGGCCCTCATCGTTCGCCAAAGCTAAGTAGCCGCCGTCGAACTGCGCCGCGCGGGCGTCGCCCCCGCGCGCCAGCGAAGCCTCGCGCTCGGCACCTGTGAGTTCAACGCCGAACCGCACCGCGCCGTGAACGGTCAAGGGATGGCGCTGCGCCGGATCCTTGGCCTCGCCCATATGCCAGACCGCGACCGCGTCGCTGAAGGGTGTACCAGCCGCAGTCGCTGCAGCGGCGCTGAAGAAGAGAACAGACAGCGCAGTGTAAACGAGTGTTTTCATTTCATGCTTTCCCCAAGCGCGTCGCTCCTGGCGTGGGCAGCCTGCCTGCCGTCGTTGTAGTTGTCGGTGGCCACATGCGCCCCCATCGCACCGGCCGTTCACGCCCGCGCCCCTGGCTGTGCTAAACACCGCAGGGCGCGTTTAACAGAAGATCACTCTTCCAGAGTAACAACACCGTCATTGTCGGGACAAGAAAAACCTGAGAGGTGGGCGTTGGGTATTCCTCGCTGGTCGCCCGTGGTGTCCTTAGCACTCGGCGCGTTAGGAGAACATGCGCCAACTATTGTATGCTCTTGAACAGCAAAAGGCGCAATCTTCTTTGCCCCTCACCCTATCCTTCAATCAGCATCTCTGCGGCTTGGACAATCTCATCAAGATCACTTTCAGGTAGCGAGCCGAGTTTCCGAACAAACCGCAAAACCGAGAGCGACTTGATCTGGAGCGCGTCTGCCGATGATGCCTTGGAGAGCCCCGTTTTTGAGTTGGCTTCAATCTTGTAATGCCAAGGGTAGTTCGTGAATTCGGGAGCCCAGCCTGTAAGAGGCACAACGATCCGCAATTTAAGACGCGCCAATCGTGTCGATGACAGAACGACGGCGGGGCGTTCTTTTTTTATCTCGTCGCCGACCGACGGATCGAATCTGACCAACCATATTTCGCCACGCTTAGGAGAGTCCGCCATCATCGTATACCTCCCCCGCTTCCGCGACGCAGTCAAACCGGTCACTGTTGTAATACGATTCCGCTGCTGCCGCCGCACGGCTCAAGAGTTCTGCCCGCTCGGTCTTGGTCTTCTTGCGAAGATCCCATTGAGTGGTTTGCGTGTCTTGTCCAGCCAGCAGGTTGAACTGCTCATCTCCCAACCAGTCGCGTGCTTGCGCTTCGGAGATGATCCGTTCCGCATAACCCTTCATGACCTGGCGATGCAGCCACATGCTGTCTTCCTTGGGTATGCTGTCTTCCTTCTTCACCCCGTTCCGGCGGAGCAATCTCGACCAAAACGCGTAAGAATCCTTGGTGATGATCTCCAGGTCGTATGCGCGATGAATGATCGCCTCGGGGCTCATGCCGAGTTCTTCACTCAGCGCGTCTAGCTCCGCCTTCTTGATCCGGTTGCGCTTTTCACCCAGTTTTTTCAGCATGACTCTTTTGGGGGCTAATAGGGCTCCCGCGAAACGGAAGGCCTTATCCTCGTCGTCTGTGTCCAGGACGAGATGCCCCAACTCATGCGCCAGCGTCAGACGCTGACGTCCTCCCGCCTCCATTCTCCGGACACCGACCGCGTAGCCACGCAGGTCTTTTGATGCGCCTTTAGCGACTGCGCACACACCGTCGAATTTCTCATCGGCATCGAGCAGGATCACATGAACCTGATGATCCTCCATGGTGGTCGTGAGACTTGCGATCGCTGCTTCGCCAAGCGACCAGTGTTGACGCACTAAATGCGCTGCATGTTCCGGCTCTTCGCCTGAGCAGAATCCCTGAAGCTTCTCTTTTGTCCGGAGTTGCCCCTCACACTTGAACTGCACGGCGAAACGTTTCTGCGCCTCAGTTACGAATCGATCCCGCAGAGCCTTTTCGTCCTTTGCCCGCAAGCCGGTTCTCTTCCTGAACGCCTTGATTTCGACCAGGCAGTCCGGTCCGGTTGCCAATTCGAGCGGAGTGAGCCCAAAGGCGTGAGCAATTTTAGTCAGAATCGAAGGCGAGGGCGTCGCGTCACCGTTCTCATACTTGTGCAGCGACTGCCGGCTGACGGCTCCGCCCAACTTTTCGGCGAGGTCTTCCAAAGACCATCCCCGGCTCATCCGCAAATCACGCAGGACAGTTGTTTCGTTCATCGTGGCCTTCCTTTCGTTCATCGTGGTTGACAAACTCCTCAATAATCTATTATTCTGTCAACCGTGATTGCCGATAAAAGGCCGATGCTTCAACACCGGCCAAGGAAATCACATTCTGTCACTAGGACGGGAACGCTGTTTCCTAAAGAACGTTAACAGTATGGCATATTACGCCGGTCCCCGTCAATGCCTTGAGCGTCGGATCGTTCGGGCGGCCGATAGTCGGTGTGGCAGGTTATCCGAAGAAAGCCACATATGGCAAACTCGGTTCATGTTGTTCCCCACGGGAACGACTGGGCAGTCAAACGCCCTCATGCTGAACGCGCATCGTTTGTTGCGCCAACACAGTCAGGCGCTCAGCGCTTGGCAACGGATCTTGGCAAACGCCAAGGCCTGGAAGTAGTCATTCACCGCCCGAACGGTCAAATCCGTGACTCAAACTCGTTCGGTAATGATCCCTGTCCGCCTCGCGATAAGCGATAGTCGGCAAGCAGCCCCTTCGGCAACGGAGGGGCTTTTCGTTTTCACCCGACCCGTTTCGCGCCCAAGATCAGAGCTTCGATTTCGGCATTGATCTCGCGGGACAGACGCTCGGCATTCGCCTTCTCGCGGGCGATCTCTTCGCGGCCGGTTGCCACGCGCTCCATGATCTGCTTTTGGACGGGCAAAGGCGGCAGTGGGATCTGCAAATTCCAAATGTCTTCCGAGCCGATGGCGTAGTTGCCCACCGCCGTTCGCGCCGCTGCCTCGATTTGCGCCCGCAGGGGATGCGACTGGAGCACCTGCCACAGATACTCAGGCAGGATGTTGTCTTGCGCCCGGACGCGGATCACCTTGTCGGGGTAGATCAAGTTGGGCATATCGTCTTTCACCAAGGCGGACATGCCGACATAAGCCAACGTGCCGTTTGTGCGGCAGAGCAGGACATCGCCCTTGCGCAAATCGAACTCCTTGCGCACGCGTTCGGAATCAACCGCATACTTCTTTTCGCTT
>CAYSXF010000723.1:0-3203 GCA_964434815.1 uncultured Lentisphaeraceae bacterium | reverse complement strand
CCTCCAAGACATCCTGACTCAGATCGAGAAGGGCAACCGCTCCATCAGGGGGTTCATGCTCGAAAGCCACCTCGAATGGGGTAGTCAGCCCATGCCGAAAGATCCGAAAGAACTGCGACCCGGCCTCTCGGTCACCGACGCCTGTATTGACTGGCCCACCACTGAAGCGCTGCTGCGCGAGGCGCACGACCGCTACATGGCTGTGCTCCGCAATCGCTATACCTCCTATTCCGTCTGTCCCCAAATCTAAGTGTGCGAGCTGGTTCCCCATGCCTACCCCAAATGAAAAACTTATGAAAACACAATCCCTCCAAGGCCAATACCCTGACGCCACCGGTCACTTTGGCTTCTACGGCGGCCGCTACGTCGGCGAAACGCTGATGGCCGCGCTGACAGACCTCGAGGCCGCGTGGAACGAGGCGAAGGCCGACCCCGCGTTCATGGGCGAGTTCCGCTCCATGCTGGCCAACTACGCGGGCCGCCCCACGCCGCTCGACTTCGCGGAGCGCCTCTCGAACCACATCGGCGGCGCGCGCATCTACCTGAAGCGCGAAGACTGCGCCCACACCGGCGCGCACAAGATCAACAACGTCGTGGGCCAAGGCCTTCTCGCCCGCCGCATGGGCAAGCGCCATGTGATCGCCGAAACCGGCGCGGGCCAGCACGGCGTGGCCACCGCCACGATCGCCGCACGCTTCGGGATGGGCTGCAAGATCTTCATGGGCGCGGAAGACGTGCGCCGCCAAGCGCCCAACGTCCTGCGCATGCGCCTGCTCGGCGCGGAGGTCATCCCGGTCACCTCCGGCACCAGCACGCTCAAGGACGCCATGAACGAGGCGCTGCGCTACTGGGTGGCCGAAGTCGAGAACACCTTTTACATCATCGGCACGGTCTCCGGCCCGCACCCCTATCCCGTCATGGTGCGCGACCTCCAGCGCGTGATCGGCGACGAGGCGCGGCGGCAGATGCTGGAGCAGGTCGGACGCCTGCCCGACCTGCTGGTCGCCTGCGTGGGTGGTGGCAGCAACGCCATGGGGCTTTTCTATCCTTTCCTCGACGACCCGTGCGCCATGCTCGGCGCGGAAGCCGCAGGCGAAGGCCTCGACACGCCGCACCACGCGGCCTCGATCACCGGCGGTTCGCCCGGCGCGCTGCACGGCGCCATGACCTATCTCCTGCAGAACGACGAGGGCCAGATCCAGGAGGCGTGGTCGATCTCAGCCGGGCTCGACTATCCGGGCGTCGGACCCGAGCACGCCCTGCTTCACGACCTCGGCCGCGTGCGCTATGCTGGCGTCACCGACCGCGAGGCCGTCGAAGCCTTCAAGCTGCTCTGCAAGTTCGAGGGCATCATTCCCGCTTTGGAGAGTTCGCACGCCCTCGCCGCAGCCATCAAGGAAGCCGCCACGCGCCCGAAGGATCAGGCGATCCTCGTCTGCATCTCCGGCCGCGGCGACAAAGACCTCGACCACATCACCGCGTACATGAAAGCCCATAACCTGTAGGCGAAGTTAGGAATTAGGAGTTAGGAGTTAGGAGTTTTATGCAAATCCCTATCACCATACGCCTCATTCCCGACTTGCCGTTCTAACTCCTAAATCCTAACTCCTCCTTTTTTATGAACCGCATTGACCAAACCTTCAAGAAACTCGCCTCTGCAAACCGCAAGGCGCTCGTCGCCTACCTCACGGCCGGCGATCCCGACTTCGACGCCAGCCTGAGCATTTTGCGCACAGCCTGCGCCTCGGGCGTGGATGTGCTCGAACTCGGCGTGCCTTTCTCCGATCCCACCTGCGACGGACCGGTCATCCAAGTGGCCTCGGACCGCGCGCTGAAGGCGGGCATGTCGCTCTCAAAAACCATCCGGCTCGCCGCGGAGCTGCGCAAGGCCGTGCAGACGCCCATCGTGCTCTTCAGCTATTACAACCCGTTTTTCAAATACGGTCTGGAGCGGCTGGCGAACGAGGTTTCAGAAGCGGGCGTTGACGGGCTGCTGGTCGTGGACCTTCCGCCGGAAGAGGCTGGCCCGCTCACAGCCGCGCTCAAGGGCAAGGACATCCACCTGATCCGCCTGGCCGCGCCCACGTCCAAGCCCGAGCGTATCCGCATGCTGGCGGACGGCGCGGGCGGGTTTCTCTATCTCATCACGCGCCTGGGCGTCACCGGAACGGGCGGGCTCGACTACGCCGACGTCGCGAAGCACGCGGCGGCGGTCAAGGCTGTCTGCCCCCACCCCGTCTGCCTCGGGTTCGGCATCAGCACGGGTGCGGACGCCCATGCGCTCGCGCCCATGGCGGACGGTCTGATCGTCGGCTCCGCGCTGGTGCGTGTGATCGCGCAGGCACCCGCCGGCTCTGACTTGCCCGCCCTTGTGGCAGCCAAGCTCCGCGAACTCCGCGACGGCATGGATGCGTAGCGACCCGAACCGACGCTCGCTACTCAGGAAAGACGATCATGATCTTGATGAAGCGGGCATGGGTGCTGCATGGGATTTCGAACGAGTAGCTGCCTGTATCCAGTGAAGCCGTGATCTCGGCGATCTCTGTGAAGGTTCCCGCCAGCGTCTCTGTTCCCATCACAACGAGCCGCCCGTTGAGGTGTGTCACCGTCTGCGAGCCGCTCGCGCCGACAGCCCTCACCGTATATGACCCGCGAATCATACCTGCGCCCACAGATACGCCCGTGATCTTGATTTCTCCTGACGCAAACGTCTGTGGATTTTGATCCATCAGCCACGCGGTGTCGAAAGCGGCTGGCGCGACCACCGAAAGATCGGCGCTATCCAACCCGAGCCGCTGCAGCCATGCCATGTAGAACGCAGCGGAGTTGCGCACGCCCACCGGCACGACAGGCCCAGCCCGCACAATCTCGAACGTCACGGTTGCGCTGCCGCTCGCTGGAATAAGCGTGTAGACTCCGGCCTGAGTGACATTCGAAACCGAATGCACCCCGATCATAGGGGTCGCCACATACAGCCGACCCAACTCCGTCCCACCGTCACGCCAGAGCGTATACCATCCGTCCGGATCGAACGTGCCAACAGAAATTGAATGCTGAAGGTTTGTCATGAATGCGGAGACACCCTCCACGCCCCTTCCCGTCAGAATGAGGCCGCCCGTAAACCAGACCTTCGCCGGAACCGCGCAATAGGCGCCGGAGCCCACGTCGAACGCACCGCCGCCGCCACTTGTCGCTAAGAGAAC
>CAYSXF010000722.1:0-3208 GCA_964434815.1 uncultured Lentisphaeraceae bacterium | reverse complement strand
AGCCTGACGGTGGCCGGCACCGTTGCGCCCGGCGGCGTCAACACCGTCGGCACGCTGACGCTCTCGAACACGCCCGCGCTGGGCGGCACGCTGCTGGTCGACACGCGCACGAACGGAACTTGCGATCTTCTTAGCGTCACGGGAAATCTGGACGTCTCGGCGCTCGCGCTGCAGATTGCGGACACGGCGCAGATGAGCGGCTACTCGTACACGATCGCCACATGCACGGGCGCTCTGACCGGCTCGTTCACGGCGACCAATCTCACGAAGGCGTGGAGCGTCCGGTACGACCGCACGTCTGGAGCTGGAAAGGTTCTTCTCCTCCACAAACTAGGAACGCTGCTTACGATCCAATAAACGATATGAAACGACGCGAATTCCTGAAAACGGCTGCGCTGGCGGCTGGGAGCGGTTTCGCCCGCCCTTTGCTGGCGCAGAAGGACAGCTCAAAGGCGTGCCTCCACATTTTTTCGAAGCCGCTGCAATGGCTAGGCTATGATGCGCTAGCGGAGACGCTGGCGCAGGCCGGCCTGGGCGGTATCGATCTTTCGGTGCGGCCCAAGGGCCACGTGGAGCCAGAGAAGGTGGAGCAGGACCTGCCGCGCGCGGTGGAGGCCGCTCGCAAGCAGGGTTTGAAGGTCGAGATGATGGTCACGGCGATCACGTCGGCCGAAGAGCCTCTCGCGGAACGTGTGCTAAAGACGGCCGCGCAGTGCGGCCTAAAAGTCTACCGCATGGGCTATGTGCGATACGATGAGGCGCTCGGCGTGGAGGGGTCCATCGAGAAAAACCGCAAGCAGATGGCGGCGCTGGAAGCGCTCAACAAGAAGTGCGGCATCACCGGGTGCTATCAGAACCACTACGCGTGGGGCGACGGGCTGTTCGGTGGTCCGGTGTGGGATATCTACTACATGCTCAAGGGATTCGATCCTCAGTGGATCGGCTGCCAGTACGACATCCGGCACGCGGTTGCCGAGTCCGGCGGCTCGTGGAGCGTGGCGCTGAAACTCATCGCGCCCTACATTCGCAGCACCTGCCTCAAAGATTTTTCTTGGGCCAAGAAGAAGGACAAGTGGATGCCCGAAGACGTGTTCGCAGGCGATGGCATGGTGCCGTGGGACAACTATTTCAAGCTGGTTAAAAGCCTCAAGATCGGCGGACCGGCTTCGGTGCACTGCGAGTGGGAACTGTTCACGAAAGAGGAGCAGGCGCTGCCGGAGAGCGAGCGCCGCGCGCTCGCGGTGCGAAAGATCAAGCGCGACGGCGATTTCTACGCCGCGCAGTATGCGAAGCATGGGCTGACGGCGGGTGAGGGGTAATCTCGATTGAATCGAGCTAATCGACGGAATCGAATCAATCGTTTCACTCGATAAGAAAGGCATGTATGAATCGAAGAAACTTTTTGAAGGCGTCAGCGCTGGCTGCGGGCGGGATTGTGGCAGGCGGTGCTTCGCTGGCACGGGCCGAGGAGGCGAAGCCAGCCTTCAGGACGATCACAGTGGCCGATACCGGATGCGATTTCGAGCGCGAGCCGCTGCTGCGGCCGTTCGGGTTCAAGGGCGGCTACCTCACCAACGTCTGGCAGAGCGCGGCGATGATCCGTAGCACAAGCGGGAAGCGAGGCATCGGACTCTGCACGCACAGCACGCTGTGGAGCGACGCCAAGGTGTTCTCCTCGAACTCCGAGGCCGGCGGCAATGCGCTGATGTTCGCGATGACCGCTTACGCGCTGAAGATTCTGAAAGGCCGGACGTTCACCGATCCGGTGGCGCTCAATGACGAGCTCTTCAAAGAGGTCTACGAGTATGGCAAGCAGATCACCGGCATGCCGAAGCTGCGCCAGACGTTCGCGCTGAACGCGCTGGTGGGCGTAGACAACGCGGCGTGGCTGCTCTTCGCCAAGGAGAACGGCATCACGACGTTCGACGACCTGATCCCCGCGGCCTACAAGCCCGCGCTCTCGCAGCACCATCCGAAAGCGGCATCGATTCCGCTGATGGCCTACACGATCCCCATTGAAGAGATCAAGCAGGCGGTTCAGGCCGGCTCCTTCTTCATGAAGATCAAGATCGGACAGAAAGGCACGCAGGAGGAGATGCTGGAGAAGGACATGGCGCGGGTGAGCGCCATCCACGCGGCGCTCGACGGCTGCCGCACGCCGTACACGAAGAGCGGCAAGTTGCCCTACTATTTCGATGCGAACGGACGTTACGAGAAGAAAGAGACGCTGCTGCGCCTGATCGACCATATCAAGAAGATCGGCGCGTTCGAGCAGGTCGCGATCATTGAGGAGCCCTTCGACGAGGAGTATGAGATCGACGTTCACGACATCCCCGTGCGCCTGGCTTCGGACGAGAGCGCGCATACGGACAAGGACGCCGCCAAGCGCATCGACATGGGCTACCGGGCGATGGCGCTGAAGGCCATCGCGAAGACGCTGAGCATGACCATGAAGATCGCGCAGGTCGCGCATGAAAAAGATGTGCCGTGCTTCTGTGCGGATCTGACGGTCAACCCGGTTCTCGTGGAGTGGAACAAGAACGTTGCGGCGCGGCTGAAATCCTTCCCTGGTCTCGAGGGCCTCGGACTCGTCGAGACCAACGGGCACCAGAACTACAAGAACTGGCAAACGATGCGCAGCTACCATCCGTACCCCGACGCGCCGTGGTCCAAGACCGAGCGCGGCGTGTTCACGTTCGACGCGGACTACTACGCCAAGAGCGGCGGGATTTTCGTTCCGATGCCGCACTACGAGGCGATGTTCCCAGAGGCGCATGGATGATAATGAAGAGTTAGGATTTAGGAGTTGCGGATAGCAGCTCCGGTCGAGGGAGTCCATCGAGTCTCGGAAGTCCAGTCGGGAGTGGTTATGAGAAGTGTCCGAGGTGCGTTTCTTGCGGCGGCGGTAGCGTTGCCGGCTGTTGCCGCAGAGCCGTTTTCTTGGCCGGAAATCACGCGCGAATGCAAGCCGTGGGCCTACAATTGGTGGCCGGGTTCGGCGGTCGACCCGCAGAGCATCAGCAACGAGTTCCGGCGCTATGCCGAGGCTGGGCTCGGAGGCGTACACATCATTCCGATCTATGGTGTGAAAGGCGCTGAGAGCCGGTATGTGGACTACCTGAGCCCGAAGTGGATGGAACTGTTTGCCTGCGCGGTGGCGACGGCGGAGAGGCTCGGACTGGGTGTGGACATGACCACGGGCTCGGGC
>CAYSXF010000721.1:0-3208 GCA_964434815.1 uncultured Lentisphaeraceae bacterium | reverse complement strand
AAACTGCGTTCGCTTTCTCCCCGGCGTAGACTTCCATCCAGGCGATCTTGCGGCTGCTGCCGTACGCGGCCGCGACTGCCGCGTCCCAAACGATCATGGCGGCGCGGGTGATGTCGGCTCCGGTGCCGTCGCCCTCGATGAAGGGGATGACCGGCTGGCAGGGAACGTTCAGTGCGCCGTCCGCGCGCAGGGTGATCTTTTCGCCGAAAGAGGGGGCCTTGATTTTCTCGTACGCCATGGGGATGTCTCCTATGAATGTGAACGCAAGGGAAGAAATGGGGGGTGATTATAGGAAAGCGGGCTGGCCTTGGCAATTAAAACAACTGCCAGAGAAAATCGTTCAGAGCCGGTTCTCAGCCCGCAGCATGATGTTTACCCCACTTGACAAGGCACGGGTCGCGGCGTACATTTAAATTCACTTAGACCGGTCATCGACGCCAACAAAATCAATCAGTGGAGACGCCTGACATGAACTTGAACACCGTACTCGGAGAAGCAATCACCAAGGGCGCTTTGCGCGTTACGCGTAAACCCATAGCAGCTCTGCGCGGCGACGTCGCGGACCTCAAACGCCAGATGGCTGAGCTCAAGAGGCTTCTGCGTGCCGTGCAGAAGGGTGTGCCGCTGCGCGCCGCGAAAGTGGCCGCCCCTGAAACGGATGTGAAAAAACCGCTGCGCATCAGGCCCACCGGCCCGATGGTGCGCAAGCTCAGGAAGCGGCTCGGTCTCACGCAGAGCGAATTTGCCAAACTGGCTGGCGTGTCGAATCTGACCGTCTCGAAGTGGGAGACCGCTCCAGGCCGGATTATGCTGCGCCAGCGCACCCTGGCGGCCTTCGCCAGCGTCCGCGGCATGGGCAAACAGGCGGCAAAGAAGATGCTGGCCGGCGAGTTATGATCAGCCGTCCGTGCTGTAAACGGCTCGCCGCACTTCTGCTGGTGCCGCTCGTCTCAGCAATTGGAGCTTTGCCCGACGCACCGACCGTTCTGACGCCCGCGCCGGGAGAGAGCACATTCCTCCCGTTCCCGCACTTCACCTGGACGGCGGATCATCAGGCTTTCCTGTCGGTGGCGGCCCCGGTTCACTATGACATCCAGATCGCCGCGGACCGGGCTTTCCAAAACGTGGTGGACGAGGACACCGTCTATCTGAGCCGTTACATCCATGACCGGCCGCTGCCAACAGGTGCGTATTACTGGCGGATCAGGACGGGGTACGGTGACGGGACGCGGGGCAACTGGTCGGAGCCTGCGGGCTTCAGCATCACGCCCTGCGACAAGGAAGTGCGCGTGGCCTATGACGCATCCGCTGCCGACCACTCGGCCGCAGTCGGTGCCGCGCTGGCCAAAGCCCGCGAACTGGGCGCGTCCGGCGCGTCGGTGCGGGTCGTCTTTCCGAAAGGGACCTACCGGTTCGACGCGCCGGGCAAGCCGCTGCTGAACCTTGAAAACATGCGCAACCTGATTCTTGACGGAAGCGGTTCCACCGTCTTGCCCGCACGCTACCAGTCGGGGTTGTGCAAGGGAACCCATCTGAACAACGTGGTTCTGATGGGCTTTGCCGTGGATTACCGGAGCGAAAAGACGTTTCTGCAGGGGCGCGTGCTCAGCGTGGACGAAAAAGGGCAACGCATCTTGGTGCGTCTGGAGCCGGGCGAGCCGGGCTACGACACGCCTTACGTGAAGCTGGGTTTGGCGTTTCTCTCGCTGCTTGACCCCAAAGTCGACGGCCGTTTGAAAACGGATACAGCCAATGCCTTCTTCTTTTCAAAGATCGCCAAGGAGCAGGACGGCATGTGGCACCTCACGCTCCGCTCGCACCACGGAGGCACCTTTTTTAAGCCGGGCGACCGCTTTGTCCACTTCATACGGGAACGCGGCGCGGTTCTCAATGCGTTCGCCAGTTCGTACAATGTCACGTGTTACGACATCACGAGCTATGCCGCGAGTTCACTCCACTACGCCGGGATCGAGGGGTCGGTTCTCAACGTGCTCCACTGCCAATGGAAAATCGGCGACGGGCGCTGGTTCTCTGGAAACGCCGACGGCGTGCATTGCCGCGGTTACGCCGTGGGGCCGTGGGTCGAGGGGTGCGACATTCAGGCGATCGGCGACGACGGGATTGCGCTTTATGCCCGCCCGTGCTGCATCGCCTACGCGCAGCCGGATGGACAGAAGAACGCCTGTGTCTGCAAGCCCGATTTCTTCAATTTGGATGCGGGCGACGAAGTCTCTTTCTTCAACCCCTTGGAGGGTCAGATCCTGCGGGAGTGCAGGGTGGCCTCGGTTGCGAAACAGGCCGACGGGAACTACCGTGTGACGTTTGATCAGGAGCTGCCCGAGCATCTGAGCGTTTTTGGCGACCAGCCGGTCAAGGCGACGATAGGTGATGGGGACTTTCAGCGCCGCACGCAGATTTGGAACCGGAGTAAGTCCTGCGGCGATTTTGTGATCCGGCACAACACCGTCCGCAATATCCGCCGGTTCGGAACGGTCTTCCGCGCACGTCGCGGCGTGGTCGAGGACAACACCTACACGGCCGCGTCGTCCAGCGGGGTCATCTTCGTGAATGAGCCGTCGTATCCCAACGGCCTCTATTGCTCGGATATCCTCATCCGAAACAACACCTTCGCCGATTGCGCTTTCGAGCGAGCCCCCCGCGGGGCTGTGGCCATGGTTTTCCTTGGGTTTGACAAGGGAGGCCAGCCCGCATTGGGCCTGGGGCCGCGCCGGATTCTGATCGAGAATAACGTCTTCACGGATTGCCCCAATCCCGAGGTCGTGCTGGGTTCGTCGCGCGATGTGGTTCTGCGCGGCAACGGTGTGACCAGAAAAGGCAACGCCGAGCCCTTATACGTCAAGCAAACGAATACGGTCGATATTGTCGTTACGCAGTAAGCGAAAATATGGCGAATTATTGTCTAGCGGCAAACGCGAAATGTGTGGCATCATTTAAAGGAATGGGACTCTCTAATCGCTGACATAAAACCGGTCAGGTGGGATCTCGCGATAGAGGACGGTCATTGATCGCCCAGAGAAACAATTGAGGGGTGCCGAAGTCTGTGATGTGCATATCAGGCTGATAGGATGTAAGAAGGAGCGCGGCATGAAAAAACTAATGTGGCAGGTGGTTTCAGCGATTCGCAAGCAGCTCGGTATGGGGCTGTCTCTTATACACATCTGACGCTGCCGACGAATAGAGAGGTGTA
>CAYSXF010000720.1:0-3213 GCA_964434815.1 uncultured Lentisphaeraceae bacterium | reverse complement strand
ACTCCTGTCCTCGGTTTTCATTGGGAGCAAGGACACTCTTGTCCTTGCTGCGGGACAGGAGTGTCCCCGCTCCCAGTTACCCCGGTTCCTTCTGATGCGCATTCATCACCGAATTTCGAATCGCCGGTGCGCCTGCGTTAGTGCCCAGTCTCTACAAAGTGTAGTGTGTTCCCCTCACGTATGGTATAACTATGCGCGTTCCCAAAAGGGGCGGCCACCCAGAGCTGCCCCGAGTGAACCTCGAACCCATTTTCGCAAAGGAATTTTAGCCATGGCACTTGGCGTCGGCATCGTCGGACTTCCCAACGTCGGCAAATCCACCCTCTTCAACGCCCTCACCCGCGCGCAGAACGCGGAAGCGGCGAACTACCCTTTCTGCACGATCGAGCCCAACAAGGCGACCGTTCCCGTCGCTGATGTTCGCCTTGAGGCGCTGGCGAAGATCGCCAAGCCGGACAAGATCGTCAAAGCCACGGTGGACTTCATCGACATCGCGGGCCTCGTGCGCGGCGCGAGCAAGGGCGAGGGCCTCGGCAACAAGTTCCTCGCCAACATCCGCGAGACCAGCGCCATCATCCAGGTCGTGCGCTGTTTCGAGGATGACGACGTTGTGCACGTCGAGGGCGGCATCGACCCGATCCGCGACATTGAGATCATCGAGACCGAACTCGTGCTCGCCGACATGCAGTCACTCGAAAAGCGCATCGACCGCATCACACGCCAGTCGCGCGCCGACAAGGAATTACGCAAAGAGGTCGACGCCATGGAACTGCTCATGAAGCACCTCGACGCGGGTCAGCCCGTGCGCACCTATCCGCGCGGCGAAGCCGACCCGATCGAGAACACGCTGACCGAGCTGCAGTTGCTGACCGACAAGCCGGTGATCTACTGCGCCAACACGGGCGAGGGCGACCTCGGGACCGACAGCGCCCAAGTCGCACGCGTGAAGGAGTATGCTGCCCTGAAGAAGTGCGACGTGGTCGTCATCTCAGCCAAGATGGAGGCTGAAATGGCCGGGCTCTCGGACGCCGAGCGCGATGACTTTCTCGCCTCGTACGGCCTCAAAGAGTGCGGGCTGGACCAGACGGTCCGCATGGCCTACCACACGCTCGGCCTCGCCAGTTACTTCACCGCTGGGCCGATGGAGGTCCGCGCCTGGACCTTCCACCGAGGCTGGACCGCGCCCCAGTGCGCAGGCGTCATCCACACCGACTTCGAACGCGGCTTCATCCGCGCCGAAGTGATCGCCTTCGACGACTACGTGCGCCTCAACGGCGAAGCCGGCGCCAAAGCCGCCGGCGTCATGCGTGTGGAAGGCAAAGAGTATCTCTTCAAAGACGGCGACGTCGTGCACTTCCTTTTCAACGTCTAGCGCACGCCTTAATAACTTCCCTGAGCGCCGTCTTATTGGCCTTTGCTCTAAAAAGTCCGATTGGACGCATAACACGGGTTTTGCCGGTGTTATGCGTCACGAGCGTTTTGCCGTCCGCGTCAGTGGTAGTGCATCCTGCAGGCGGCAAAGGCTTGATGTTGAAAATCGTAGATGCGTTCTTGACGAACTCATGAGGGACGTGTCAGACTTTTGGCCAAATATGGGTCAGATCGTAATAAATGCTGTTTACGCGAGTTTTACGATGGGACGCCCATATTATGGTGGAATTTAGAATGACAAAGAAAACTTCACATGATCTTTATAAAGCGAAAGTCATGTGCATAGCACATATTGCCATATCAGCAGCACTCGCATATTTTGCAGTGTTGCTTCAATTCGTATTGTACAAACCGGCAACTTGGATTTAAGGTGGCAAATAATCCGATATGCTTGGCCTCTTTTACTCGGTGCATGGATAGGCATCTCGTTATGGCTAAACGTGGCCACCGTTACGTGTTATAAAACACATTGCCCATCCACCAGTGATGAAGAGAGATTAAAATGGAAACGAATTCTCCGACTCAATCAGGTTTCGCCAGTAATAATTGTTGTGGCAGTAATTTTGATTAGAGTAATTTGATTTAACAACGCGACACACCGAACCCTCTTTCGCCTGCGGCTCACGGGTTCGGTGGTCGCTGACGTTCGCCAAAACAGATGAATGTGATTGAGGCATTTGATTGCTTGACTTGAGAAACACCCCGTGTTGATGGTATAGTCTTGCTGTCGGAGGTGCTATGGGCAAATACGCAAAGGTATACGCACACATCATGACGCGGCGTTCGGACTCGAATGTCCCGTTCGAGGATCTGTGTGTTTTGCTGGTCCGTTTGGGATTCGAACGCCGGGTGCGTGGCGACCACCATATCTTCACGATGGAGGGCGTCGAAGAAATCATCAGCCTTCAACCCAAAAACGGGATGGGCAAAGCCTATCAGGTCAAACAGATTCGCGATTTGCTGCTGAAGTACAAGCTGCGGATGGAGGACTAAAGCATGGATCACAAATACGAAATCATCATCTTCTGGAGCGAAGAGGACAAGTCCTATGTGGCGGAGGTCCCCGAACTCCCGGGGTGCATGGCGGACGGACCGACCTATCAGGATGCACTCTCAAACGCGGAACAAATCGTCCGCGAGTGGATTGAAACAGCGTCCGAGCTTGGAAGAGCAATCCCAAAGCCTCGCGGGCGCCTAGCCTATGCGTAGATAATGCTGAACACGCCAAACCAGTTCTTCGCGTATCCAGTTCCTAACTCCTAAATCCTAACTCCAAACTGAAAGGCTCACGGATCGAGATTCGTGAGCGTCAGGGTGTCGAAGTCGATGCGGCGGTAGTAGCAGTTGCGCGGATCGCCATTCTGGTTCTTCGTGTGGCAGATGGCGCCGCGCCGCGGACGCACGATGTAGAGCAACGAGTTCTGCTCGCAGTTCACGCGCGCCTCGAGCAGATCAAAGGTCTCGCCGGAGCTCTTGCCCTTTTCCCACAGCACCTTGCGCGAGGTGCTCCACAGGATCAGCATGCGCTCCGCAAAGGCTTTCCTCATCGCGAATTCGTTGGTGTAGGCCACGAGAATCACTTCCTTCGTGTCCGCGTGCTGCACCGCCACCGGGATCACGTCCTTGCAGGTCTCGGCGATCTTTGCGATTTTCGCGAAATCCAGCATCAGTGTGTTGCCCTCTTCCAGCTCTTTGCTCATCGTCTTCTCCTACGGTTCTTTTCTTTGTGGTAGGGACGGTTCCCCGAACCGTCCGCGGACGCCTCGGGGAGGCGTCCCTACC
>CAYSXF010000719.1:0-3219 GCA_964434815.1 uncultured Lentisphaeraceae bacterium | reverse complement strand
GCCGGTCGACAGAGCCTTCTCCAGTTTCCTTTCGCTGTCGCCGGGCACGAACAGCGTGGGATCGCTGACCGTCGGCAGCCTGACGCTCGCCGCGAACGCGACCTTTGCCGTGCAGTTGGGGGGAACGGCCGACGGCAGTTACGACCAGTGCAAAGTGAGCGCCGGCCCGGTCAATGTCGGCGGCGCGCTGCTGTCGGTGTCGCTCGTGAGCGGATATGTTCCGAAAGTGGGCGACGCCTTCACGATCATCCGGAACAGTGCGGGCATGGCCGTGACAGGTCCGTTTGCGAACGAGCCAACGATGACGGCGGCGGGCCTCGCAGGGCGGTTCAAGGTCTCCTACACTGGCGGGGCAGGCAAGGATGTTGTGTTACTTTATGTGATCGGACGAGAAACGATGATACTCATGCGGTAATTCGGAATTTAAGGGAGGGCGTTTATGAAGCATAGGATGATATGGATACTGATGATTGTGATGCTGGCATGGGTAAAGGTGCGAGCAGCGGATTCGCTGCCGCCGCTGAAGGACGGGAAGGCCCCGACCAATCTGGCTGAACTCTGGGGCAACTACGATCCGCGCAAGGAGCCGCTGGAGACGCAGGTGGTGCGGGAGTGGAAGGAAGGCGGCAACACCTACCGGTCTGTGGTGTTCACGATCGGCACCTTCAAAGGCAAGAAGGCGCGGCTGGCCGCGTTTTACGCCTTCCCGAAAAGCGAGAGGAAATTGCCCGCGATCCTCCAGGTGCATGGCGGCGGACAGCGCGCGTCGGTCGAGTCGGTGAAGCACTCGGTAGACAACGGGTATGTCGGGCTCTCCATCAACTGGGGCGGGAACGAGATGGAGCGGATGGAAAAGGGCGATCCCAACACCGACTGGGGCGCGCTCGACGCTACGCAGAAGCATAACGACCACTATTCGGGAGGCAAGCCTGACGCGAAGACGCTGGACGATGTCGAGTCGCCGCGCAACAACAACTGGTTCCTGCTGGTTCTCGCGGCGCGGCGCGGTATCACGTTCCTAGAGCAGCAGCCGGAAGTCGATCCCGCGCGTCTGGGCGTGACCGGTCATTCGATGGGCGGCAAGATCACGGTCGACGTTGCCGGCATCGACAAGCGCGTCAAGGCGGCGGTGCCGTCGTGCGGCGGCGCGGGCGGCGTAAGCGGGAAGTTGAGCGGGATGCCGGGTTCGGGGCTGGCCGCAGAAAAGCCGGGGGTTTGGGCGGACACGATTGATGACCTGGCTTATCTTCCGGGCGTGACCTGCCCGATTCTGTTTATGGCGCCGTCCAACGATTTCGCCGGCCCGTTTGACAATATGACGGAAAACTGGAAAAAGATCGGAAGCAAGATTGTCGCCTACACGATTGCGCCGCATCTCAATCACCGGGGGCTTGCCGAGACCGGAATCTGCGGCATCCTGTGGTTTGACCAGATTCTCAAGAGCGCTTTCAGTTTTCCGAAGACGCCGGAATTGAAAGTCACGCTCAAAACGGACAATGGAATTCCTTTCGCGACGCTGAAGCCGGACCGTCCCGCAGAGGTCATCAAGGTGGACCTTTACTATTCCGTTGACCCGCACTGCCTCACCCGTTTTTGGCGCGATGCGGAAGCAAAGAAAAGCGGCGATGTCTGGGTTGCAGAGTGTCCTATCCTGAGCGCGGACCAGCCCCTTTACGCTTATGCCAATGTGAGTTATGGGTTGAAAACAGAACGGATCGGTTACCGGGGCGACAAGGCGCCTGCGGCTTTATTGATCAGCTCCAAGGAAACCATCCTTTATCCGGACGAGCTGAAGAGCGCTGGCGTGAAAGCCACCGACAAGCCCTCGCGGATGATTGACGATTTCTCGCGCGGCTGGCAGGACTGGTACCGGCTTGAATGGGGCAACCCGCATGTGTGGGTGGCCACAACACGGAAGCTGAAAGACCCCAAGTGGCGCGGCTCTGCCGGCGCGAAGCTCGTGTTTGATATCAAGTGCCCCAACGACAATGTCCTCTCCGTCGTCGCCGACCTGAACGGCTGGGGCGCGTTTCCCGGCAAGCCGGGAGGCTCCTGCGAATTCCGCAAGCCGCTCACGGGTTCTCCGGATTGGCAGACCGTCTCGATCTCGCTGGCAGAGATGATGCCTTCCAAACCCGATGCCCCGGCGATGACGAGCTGGGAAACGGTGACGGAACTCAGTTTCAGGCGTGTGAAGTCCTACCTCAAGGATGGGCAGGAAGTGAATTTCGGCACCGATGCCAAAGGCTGGAGAGAGCCCCGCGATTTCCGCAATCTCAGATGGGAAGGTGGCGTGTATAATACAGATGCGGCTGCGCCTGTCGCGCTGACAGATGCCGCACCGAAAGACCTGAACGAGACGATCCAGAAGGAAATCAAGAAGTCCATCGAGCTCGAGAAAAGCGAGAAGCACAAATGAAAGCACTTTGTTACATGTTGGCGGGATCGCTGATTATTCTGACCGGTCTTACTGTAGCAGCCGAAGAGACTATGCTGAAGCCGCCGCAGATCTGGAAAGACTACGACCCGAACAAAGGGGACTTCAAGCAAGAGATCGTCAAGGAGGAGACCAAGGACGGAAACTACTATCGGGAGTCGTACATCAGCGCGTATGTGCTTGGCGAAGAGGTCCGCGTGTACTGCCTCTATAAAGTCAAGGCCGGTGCAAAGAAAGCGCCCGGCCTCTTGAACGTCCACGGCTGGATGGGCGCTGCCAGCATTGACAACGAGTATGTGATGGACGGCTGGGCCGTCATGTCGTATGACTACTGCGGAAAAAACGGTAATCGCACGCAGTACACCAAGTATCCGGAGAAGCTGGCCCACGGCGAAATGTGCGGCGGAAAAGTGACCAATTCCTCATTGCCGGACCGTAAACCGATCACAGACCCCAAGCAGACCTCCGATTATCTCTGGTACGCGATCGAGTCGCGGGTGCTCAGCTATCTGGAACAGCAGAAGGAGGTCGACAAGACCCGCCTGGGCGCAAAGGGCTATTCGTACGGGGGAACCCTGATGTGGTTCCTGGGCATGGATCCGCGCATCAAAGCCATCGTCGCCTACTTCGGCATCGGCTGGACAGAGTATTATCGTAATAGGCTGGTGATGATGTACGCCATCCCTTATGCCGAGCCCGAAAAGACTTCGGGCGAAAAAATCTATCTCGCCGGCATCTGTCTCTTATACACATCTGACGCTGCCGACGAATAGAGAGGTGTA